>CAISYX010000321.1 GCA_903889815.1 uncultured Gammaproteobacteria bacterium | reverse complement strand
GGTGACGTGTCTCCCTGGGCGCCCTTGTCAGCCGACCCGGAGCTGGGTCTGGTGTACATTCCCACCAACCCGCCCACAGTGGATTACTACGGTGGCTTCAGCCCCGGTGACAACCTGTTCGGTACCAGCCTGATCGCACTGGATGTGGAGACAGGCGAGCGTCGCTGGCACTTCCAGCTCGTGCACCATGACATCTGGAACTACGACGTGCCGACGGCGCCCGTGCTGCTGGATGTGATGCACAACGGCGAGCGCATTCCTGCGGTCGCTCAGGCTACCAAGCAGACACTGCTGTTCGCCTTCAACCGCGAAACAGGCGAGCCGCTGTGGCCGATCGAAGAGCGCCCGGTACCGCCCTCGCTGGTGCCCGGCGAGTTTGCTTCGCCGACTCAGCCGTTCCCGACCAGGCCGCCTGCATACGACCTCAACGGCCTGTCTGTGGATGATCTGATTGACTGGACACCGGAGTTGCGGGCGCAAGCTGTCGCTGCCCTGGCTGACTGGCAGATCGGGCCGCTCTACAACCCGCCGCTGCACCGCGACAATGATCTCGGCAAGCGTGGCGCGTACTGGTGTCCTGGCGGTGGTGGTGGTTCCAACATCACTGGCCCTGCCGCGGGTGATCCCGAAACCGGCATCGTGTTCGTGACTTCTCAAGCCGCATGCAGCGCAATTCAGCTGCTGCCAGGTGAGGAAGCGGATCTTCGTTACATGACTGACAACGGCACTACCACGACGGGTGTAACTCCGGCGCGCTATGCCAATGGTCCTGGTGCTGGCGCCCCCCGTCATCCGAGCGGTCTGCCGCTCTGGAAGCCGCCCTACAGCCGCATCACGGCGATCGACCTGAACACCGGCGAGATCCTGTGGTACATCCCTGTTGGCGAGACGCCTGACCGCATCAAGAACAACCCGGCTGTAGCCGGCATTGATATCGGCAACACCGGCACGGGCGCCATGGCCCCCATGATGGTGACGCCTTCCATGCTGGTGTATGCGGGGGAAGTCAGTGATGGGACGCCGCACCTGTTCGCCATCGACAAGGCGACTGGTCGGGAACTGGCCCGTGTGCAGGTGCCGGAGACCAGCCGCTACGGCATGATGAGCTACGTGCACCACGGTGAGCAGTACATCATTCTGCAGACCGGCTCCAAGCTGACGGCAATGAGCCTGAGCGGTCCGGTGGCAGCAGCAGAAGCGCATTGATAGAGGTGCCGTCCCGAGAGGGACGGACACTGCAACAGGAGGCCCGGCTGGTTCGCATCAGCCGGGCCTCTGCATTTTTGGCAGGCCGTCTGCCAGCTTGTCCAGACTCAGCGGCAGACCTGCGTTTGCCAATGGACTTGCGCCCTGTGGCTGGGTTATTCTCACTGCCTCAATTCGGCATGGGCAGGTAATGTTTCTGTCATGTTGAAGGGGTCTGCCGACCCGATGCGCACGCGTGCACCAGGTCTATGACAACAACAAAAACTCTCTATCTGGTCTGAGTGTTCGTTTTGCTCATCGAGGAAAAATAATGACAACAACGCTAGTTGGGTCGGGATCCTCCCGACAGTCAGCGAAAAGTCGCTGGCATTCACTGAGTCGGACTCTGACGAGGGCGCTGCCGCTTGGCTTGCTGGTTGCTGCTGCCTCTCCCGCCGGAGCCCAGGACACCGTTGAGTGGACCCACCTTGGTGGCGATGCTCATCACACCCGTTACACCCCCGCAGCCAATATCACCCCACAGAACTTCGGCGAATTGAAGGAAGCATGGGTATGGGATGGTGCCAGCTTTGACGCTGCCAGCGGCCGCTCAACCCCAAGCTACGTCGATGGCAAGCTGTTCACAGTGGCCGGTCCGCGCCGCCACGTGGTGGCCATGGACCCAATGACGGGTGAAACGCTGTGGTCCTACCGCGAGCCGAATACGTTCCGCTGGGAATACTCCATGCGCCAGGATTACGGCAAGGGCGTCGCCTATGCGGAAGTCAACGGCAAAGGCGTGGTCTACATCATCAGCCCGGCGTTCTTCCTGACCGCACTGGACGCTGACACGGGTGCGCCACTGGAAGGTTTCGGCCAGCCAGTGCCCATCGAAGGCTTCGCACAGACTGGCGTGGTCGATCTGCTGAACGATCTTGGTCATGAACATGATCCCTACTACGGCATCCCAAAAGAAGTCGGCTACGTGACAGCATCCTCTCCGCCCATCGTCGTGAACGGCGTGGTCGTGGTGGGCAACTCTGCTGAGCAGGGCTACAACCAGTCCCGCATCGAGAACATCCCCGGCGACATCCTGGCGTATGACGCCGAGACAGGCGCGTTCAAGTGGAAGTTCAACGTGATTCCGCAGCCGGGTGAATTCGGCCATGACACCTGGGAAAACGATGCCTGGCAGTACACAGGCGACGTGTCTCCCTGGGCGCCGTTGTCAGCTGATCCGGAACTGGGTCTGGTCTACATCGCCACCAACCCGCCAACAGTCGATTACTACGGCGGCTTCCGTCCGGGTGATGGCCTGTTCGGCACCAGCCTGATTGCCATTGATGTACAGACTGGTGAGCGTCGCTGGCACTTCCAGCTGGTGCATCACGATGTCTGGAACTATGACATCCCGACCGCGCCAATCGTGATGGACGTCGAGCAGAATGGCCGCACCATCAAGGCTGTTGCGCAAGCTACCAAGCAGACGCTGCTGTTCGCCTTCAACGCTGAAACCGGCGAGCCGCTGTGGCCCATCGAAGAGCGTCCGGTTCCGCAGTCTCTGGTGCCAGGCGAGAAACTGTCTCCGACTCAGCCATTCCCGACCAAGCCCGCTCCTTATGACCTGGCAGGCATCTCCGTGGACGACCTGATCGACTTCACTCCCGAACTGCGCGAGCAGGCCATTGCTGCCCTGGCAGACTGGGAAATCGGCCCGCTCTACAACCCGCCGCTGCACCGCGACAACCCCCTGGGCAAGCGTGGTTCGCTGTGGTGTCCAGGTGACGGTGGTGGCTCCAACATCACTGGCCCGGCTGCTGCTGACCCCGAATCCGGCATCATCTACCTGACTTCCCAGAGCGCGTGCAGTGCACACACGCTGGTACCGGGTGATGAAGCCGATCTGCGCTACATGACTGACAACGGCACCACCACGACAGGTGTCACGCCTGCCCAGTACGCCAATGGTGCTGGTGGTGGCGCTCCACGTCATCCGTCAGGTCTGCCGCTGATGAAGCCTCCGTACAGCCGCATCACTGCAATCGATCTGAACACAGGTGAAACCCTGTGGATGATCCCGATCGGCGAGACACCAGACCGCATCAAGAACAATCCAGCGCTTGCTGGCGTGGATGTCGGCAACACAGGCACTGGCGCCCAGGCTCCAATGCTGGTGACTCCGTCCATGCTGGTCTACGCAGGTGATGTCAGTGATGGTACGCCGCACCTGTTCGCCATCGACAAGATGACGGGCAACGAGCTGGCCCGCATCCCTGTCTCCGCCGCAAGCCGATACGGCATGATGAGCTATGTGCATGAAGGCGAGCAGTACATCATTCTGCAGACTGGCAGCACACTGACAGCGATGAGCCTGCATGGCCCGGTAGCGACAGCTGAAGCGCATTGATTGTAGAGCATGACCGCTGACCTCCGCTTCGCGGAGGCCGGCAAACCCAGAGGCCGGAGTGCGCAAGCGCTCCGGCCTCTGCATTTGTGGAGCTGCCATTGCCATGTGCCGGCTCATGGCAGTCCGCGTGTGTTTGCAAAAAGGAAAGTTTGTTTGCAAAAGAGTGTCACAACAGCGAATCACTCCGCTCGATTTGCCGGTCTTGAGTGGCAGCCACAGTGCCATCCTGAAAGCCCGCAAGGCGCGGCATTCGTGGCTTGCAGCCTGCCGTGAGCGCATGGACTTGCTCAGGATGCCGGGGTATTCTGCGCGCTCTTTTCAGTCACCATAGTGCATTTGTGTTTTGCAAAGTTAGAAATCTACCAATCGAGGAAATGACAATGACAAAATCGCGTTTCACGCCAGCAGCCAAGGGCTGGCGATCGCTGTCAGGAGCGTTGCTGCGGGCCTTGCCATTCGGCCTGCTGCTGACAGCTTCTGCTGCGGCCACCGCACAGGACACCGTCGAGTGGCGACACCTGGGCGGCGATGCTGACCACACACGCTATTCTCCCGCCGCCAACATCACTCCCGAGAACTTCGGCGAACTCAAGGAAGCCTGGATATGGGATGGCGCCAGCTATCAGGCCTCCAGCGGCCGCGCGACCCCCAGCTACATCAATGGCAAGCTTTACACCGTTGCCGGTCCGCGTCGTCACGTCGTGGCGATTGATCCAGAAACTGGCGAAACCATCTGGTCCTACCGCGAGCCGAACACGTTCCGCTACGAGTATTCCATGCGCGCCGACTACGGCAAGGGCGTTGCTTACACCGAGATCGATGGCAAAGGCGTGATCTACATCAGCACCCCGGCCTTCTTCCTGGTAGCACTGGATGCAGACACGGGTGCCCCGCTGGAAGGTTTCGGCAAGCAGGTGCCTGTGGAAGGTTTCCCTGAGCACGGCATCGTCGACATGCTGGCGGACCTGGGACACGAATACGATCCCTTTTACGGCATTCCCAAGGAAGTGGGCTATATCACGACGTCTTCTCCGCCCATCGTAGTCAATGATGTCGTCGTGGTCGGCAATTCCGCCGAGCAGGGTTACAACCAGTCCCGCATCGAAAACGTGCCGGGCGACATCCTTGCCTATGACGCGAAAACAGGAGATTTCCTCTGGAAGTTCAACGTCATCCCGCAGCCGGGCGAATTCGGTCACGAGACCTGGGAAAATGATGCCTGGCAGTATACGGGCGACGTGTCTTCCTGGGCGCCATTGTCTGCAGACGCAGAACTGGGTCTGGTGTACATCCCGACCAACGGTGCAACCGTGGACTTTTACGGTGGCTTCCGTCCGGGCGACAACCTCTTCGGCACCAGCCTGATTGCGCTGGACGTCAAGACGGGCGAGCGCAAGTGGCACTTCCAGATGGTGCACCACGACATCTGGAACTACGACACTCCCACAGCCCCCGTGCTGCTGGACGTGACCCAGAATGGCCAGACGATCCCCGCCGTGGCGCAGGTCACCAAGCAGGCGTTCACTTACGTGTTCAACCGTGAAACCGGTGAGCCGCTGTGGCCAATCGAAGAGCGGCCCGTGCCGCAGTCCATGGTTCCGGGCGAGCAGCTCTCTGCGACCCAGCCATTCCCTACCAAGCCAGCACCCTATGATCGCCAGGGCCTGGCCGAAGACGACCTGATCGACTTCACGCCGGAACTGCGTCAGCAGGCTCTCGATATCCTGGCGGAGTGGGAAGTCGGCCCGTTGTTCACACCTCCTCTTCACCGTGACAACGACATCGGCAAGCGCGGCGCACTGTGGTGCCCGGGTGACGTCGGTGGCGTGAACATCAGCGGCCCGGCTGCAGGGGACCCCGAGACAGGCATTCTGTACGTGACGTCCCTGAGCGGCTGCACCACGCGACAGCTGGTGCCAGGCGAAGAAGCGGACCTGCGCTACATGACTGACAACGGCACAACCACCACAGGCACAACGGTCGCTCAGTATGCCGTTGGCACTGGTGCCGGTGGCCCGCGCGGACCGGAAGGTCTGCCATTGTTCAAGCCACCCTACAGCCGCATCACAGCGATCGACCTGAACACCGGCGAGCATCTGTGGATGATTCCGGTTGGCGAAACCCCCGACCGCATCAAGAACAACCCTGCACTGGCAGGCATTGATGTCGGCAACACAGGCACGGGCGCACACGCGCCAATGACTGTCACCAAGAACATGCTGATCTATGCCTCACAGTCCAGTGATGGTAATCCGGCACTGTTCGCGGTGGACAAGATGACTGGCGAGCAGCTGGGCAAAGTGGCGGTTTCCGGCAACAGCCGTTACGGCATGATGACCTACGTGCACAAGGGCGAGCAGTACATCGTGCTGCAGACTGGCTCCACGCTGACAGCCGTGTCTCTGCACGGCCCGGTGAGCTCTGGCGCCGCTGCTCACTAAGCGCGTCAGCTTGCAGAAATGAGAAAGCCCGGTCTCGAGAGAGCCCGGGCTTTTTTTTTGGTCCCGGGTGTACACTGATGCCGCAAGCCATGGAAGGTCCTTGCGTGTTCCCGTGCCCAGTGACAGCCTCGTCGACCTGACTTTGGAACTGGACTGCAATGTCACGGTCGAACTCATCAACGCTGCCATGAAGTCGGCGGCAGGAGCCCCGGCTTGGCGTGTCATGGGCTATTGCAACAGGGCGACAAGACAGACGTAAGGCGGGCAGAACATGTTTGCACGATCGACACGGATTGCCCTGCGCTCCCTGCGCTGGTTCATTGCGCTTGCAGCCATTTACGCAGCCGCTGGGTTTCTGCTGCTGCCCTGGCTTGCCGAGCGTCAGATTGCCGTCTTGCTGCAGGATCGTCTTGGCGTGCAGTTCAAGGCAGATGACATCTCCTTCAATCCCTTCGCTCTGCAGCTCACCGTTGATGGTCTGGACATGATCGATGCCGATGGCTGGCGCGTCCTGTCGCTGGAACGCGCCTACATCAACCTGCAGGCCGACAGCCTTGTGCAAAGCGCTTTCAGTTTCCGCGAAGTGCACGTGGACGGCCTGCACTTTTCCATACGCCGCTACAACAACGTTGACACCAATCTGAGCCGGCTGGCGCAGCGCTGGAGCGCCGATGTTGCGCCTGCTGTGCCGCAGTCAACGGATGAAGGTGCGCCAGACCCCCGCCTGCCAAGGGTGCTCATCGCTGACCTGAGGGTGCAGGGCTCCAGTCTCGGACTGACTGACAATGTGCCCACGGTTCCCTACATTGCCTTGATCGACGCCCTGGACTTTCAGGTCGAAAATCTCAGCACCCTGCCAGAGTCTCCCGCCGCGCAGACGCTCAGTCTTACCATGGGCAACGGTTCCCGCGTGGACTGGCGTGGCTCGCTTTCCCTTGCTCCTCTGCGCTCCGAGGGGGAAGTCCAATTGCGCGGTCCTTACCCGGCGCTGGTCTATGACTATCTGCGCGAGCAATTGCCGGTGCGCCTCGCCGGAGGCTGGCTGGAGTCACAGTTCAACTATACCTTTGCGCTGGCCGATGACGGCGGCGCCCAGCTTGCTGTCGATGGATTGCAGCTGACTCTCAGTGATCTCGATATCTACGAGAGACGCAGCGGCGCCCTGCTGGCCCGGATGCCGGAGATTGACCTGAGCGGAGGTTCCTTCGACCTTGGTGAAAGGAGCGCAGCGGCGCAATCCCTGCGCCTTGGCGGTTTCGATCTGCGTCCCGAGCGCTTTGAGGACGGTGGCGTCAATGTGCTGCAACTGCTTCCCGCCGCAGAAACAGCTGACCCGGGCCAGGCCGAACTGGGCGCTGTGCCGCCTGTGGCAGCCCCCTGGTCTCTGCGACTCGATGAACTGGTGCTCGACAGCTGGCAGGTAGGGCTGACTGACCGTGTGCCCGTTCAGGATGTGGCTGTGGAGCTGGGGGTTGAGGCCCGCCTCAGCAATCTGGTGAATGAGCCCGGCGTGCCCTTCAGTGTCGAAACGGTAGTGAATGTCAGCAGCGGGGGCACTTTGCGCGGCACTGGCGAGGTCACCGTGCTGCCGCAACTGGACGTGTCGCTGGAGCTGCTGGTCGAAGCACTGGCACTGCCCATTGTGCAGCCCTACATTGACGGGCTCGCCAATATCGCGCTGGAAGAGGGCCGGCTGGGTCTGGCGGGTAATCTGCTCAGTGGTCCTGGACGCCTGCGCTACGAGGGGTCCATCGGAGTGGAGACACTGCACATCCGCGATACGCTGCAGGGCGAGTCGCTGTTTCGGGTG
>CAISYX010000320.1 GCA_903889815.1 uncultured Gammaproteobacteria bacterium | reverse complement strand
GGCAGTTCAGAATGATGCTGATGTAGGCCTCGCCCATGCCCATGTTCCCGAGCACGCCTGCCCCGATGGTGGTGGCGATCAGCGTGGCCGTGCGTTGCACCCGCGCGATGATGCCTTCCAGCAGGCCCTGCAGAAATCCCCCCGCATACAGAATGCCCCCCAGCGCCAGTGCCATCAGCGACAGCAGCATGGTCCAGGCCATACTCATGATGCCACCCCGTCCCAGCAGATCATCCAGACTGGCCACACCGGTGTTGCCCGGCTGATTCGCCCAGAGGGCGTTGAGCACGTCCACCAGGCTGCGCTCCTGATACAGCACGGCCACGGCCACGGCCGTAAGCACGCTGGCGCTCATGCTGATCTCCGGCGCCAGGCGGCGCAGGCTCAGCACCAGCATCACCAGCAGCGGCAGTACTGTCGCCAGCACGCCAAGGTTGAAGCTGCCGGCCAGCGCGCTCTGCATCTCTGCGATGGCTTCCGCCGGCAGCGCCACGTCGGCATAGCCAAACCCCAGCCCGAGAAATATCACCAGCGTCAGCACGAAGGCTGGCACCGTGGTGTAGAGCATGCTGCCGATGTGGCGGTAGAGATTGGTATGGGCGCTCATGGCGGCCAGCACCGTGGTGTCGGACACGGGCGAGAGTTTGTCGCCAAAGGTGGCCCCGGCCACTACCATGCCCGCCACCAGTGGCAGGGGCAGCTGCATGGTGGCGCCGATGCCGATCAGCACTACGCCCAGCGTGCCGGCCGTGCCCCAGGAGGTGCCGGTGGCCACCGACATCAGGCTGCACAGGATCAGACCCGTGGCCAGGAACAGCGCCGGGCTCAGCAGGTTGAGGCCGTGGTAGATCAGGGCCGCCACCGTGCCGCTCTGCATGTAGGCGGCGATCAGCATGCCGATCAGCACAAAGATGTAAATGGCGGGCAGCGCGTTGCTGATACCTGCGTTCATCATGCCGCGAATGGCGGTGAAGTCGGAGCCCAGAAGCCAGGCGTTCAGGGATGTCCACAGCAGGCAGAAGAACAGCACCACGTGCAGGCTGATCGCGAACACGAACAGGCCGGTGGAGATCATCAGAAAATTGCCGCCGAAACACAGCAGCGACTGGGCCAGGCCGGGCTTGCGGGCCGGGGCCTGTGTGTCAGAGCGAGGGGCGGACGGGTTCATCGCGGGGCGTTCTCCTGAGTGTCTGGCAGGTGGCGCTGTTCATCCGCCACCCAGTGCTGTGTTGCAACGCCGATGTCGGCCGACAGGAACTTGCCGCCCCCCGTGGCGCGGTAATGGGCCAGTGCCTTGTACACCAGTGGGGCGCCCAGCAGCAAGAGCGGCACATTCATATACACCATGAGGATGTTGGTCAGGTCGGTAATGGCCCACAGATTGCCCAGTTCCAATCCGGCCAGCACCGTCAGGGCGCCGAAGGGCACAAACACCAGCGAGCCGAGCACGCGGATGCCGAAAATGAAACGGGGCGAGCGCGAGATGAGGTTGGCCGAGATTTCCGCGAAGGAAATCATGCCCAGCAGGGTAGTGAACGCGAACAGGCAGTAGCAGGCGCTGACCAGGATGACGAGGACGCTGCTCAGGAACGC
>CAISYX010000319.1 GCA_903889815.1 uncultured Gammaproteobacteria bacterium | reverse complement strand
GTCGAGCGCCTGCGCTTCAGTATCGATCCGATGTGGTACGGCGAGCTGCCGCGCAGTTATTTCTTCGCCCCGGATCACAGCTTTACGGCCCATAGTGGCATTCTGACCGCTGAAAAACTGGCGGAGCTGTTTCCGTACTGAGGGACGCTCACGCAGAGTTTTCCCGCCCTATTGATCCTGCTGACCGCCATGACGATGTTCTTCGCGCTACCCCCGCATGGCCGGTCGCAGCATCACCAATAACAGTGTGGGTCGGCAGTTCCGGAATGGCTGGTTCGTCGATGCCGTCGCTCGCGACTGCAACGGGTGTCGCTGCACATGAAGATGTGAGGCATACTGCACGCCATTCCCATCCTTCCTGAGAGAACTGCATGAACGCAACATTGCTGCTGTGGGGTGTGCTGTTCAGCTCCATCGGTATGGGTTACTTCGTTTACGGCAAGAAACAGGAGCGCCGCGTGGCGCTCTTCTGCGGCATCGGCCTCATGATCATCCCCTACTTCATCGGCAGTGTGTTCGTGCTGGTGGCGCTGTGTCTGGCGCTGCTGGCGTTGCCGTATTTCTTCCGGGTGTAGTGAAGCATGCTGTCCGCGCAACCTTGCCGGGACGCCCCACATGCGATGAAGTGATGTCATCGCCCCCTGAATCAGGAGCTCCCCATGCAGACGAAGGAACACTGGGAAAAAGTCTACAGCACCAAAGCGGCGACACAGGTCAGCTGGTTTCAGGAACACGCGGCCATGTCCCTGCAGCTGATCACACGGCATAACGTGCCGCTGAGCGCGGCGATCATCGACGTCGGTGGCGGAGCCTCGACGCTGGTGGACGACTTGCTCGACGCAGGCTATCGCCAGATTACCGTGCTGGATCTTTCCGGCGCCGCGCTAGCCACCGCACAGGCGCGCCTTGGCGAGCGGGCATCCCTGGTGCAATGGCGTGAGGCGAATGTCCTGGAAGTCGAGTTGCCCGCTCAAGGTTTCGACGTCTGGCACGACCGGGCGGTGTTCCACTTTCTGACGACAGAACAGGAGCGCCAGGCCTATGTCCAGCAGGTGCTGCGTGCCGTGAAGCCAGGCGGGCTCGTCATCGTCGCGACTTTCGCCGAAGACGGACCCACCCAGTGCAGCGGCCTGCCGGTCATGCGCTATGACGCCAATGACCTGCACACACAGTTTGGCGCACCGTTTGAACTGCTGGGTCATGAAAAGGAGTCGCACATGACACCGGGCGGCAATGAACAGAAATTTGTGTACTGCTTCTGCCGCCGCCAGGGCAGTTGACAGGACCGAACCAGCGTTTCCCACTTTCCCCGAGTAGTCCATGATCGACACGTCCTACTGGTTCTTGTTTCTCTCCGCCGCCCTGGCGCTGAATCTCTCGCCCGGCCCCGACCTCTTCTTCGTGCTCTCCCGCACCCTGGGCCATGGCCGCCGCGTGGGGCTCGCCGCCGTGGCCGGCGTCTGCTCGGGAGCCATGGTGCATGTGACCGCAGCGGCGCTGGGGCTGTCTCTGCTGCTGGCCACTGCGCCCACGCTGTTCGCCGTGCTCAGCTATGTGGGCGCGGCCTACCTTGTCTATCTGGGCTTGTCCATGTGGCGCTCCGCAGGTGCCGGCTTTCTGCCGAAGGCCGGCACGCAGGCGGGAGTCACGCCCGGGCAGGCCTTCTGGCAGGGCGTCCTGGTGGATGTGCTGAACCCCAAGGTGGTGGTGTTCTTCCTGGCGTTTCTGCCGCAGTTCGTGCGCGAGGGGCATGGCAGTGCCACGGCGCAGTTGCTGTTGCTGGGCACCCTGGTGGTGCTGGGCGCTTTTGTGGTGGAGACCCTGGCGGTGCTGGGTGCCGATCAACTGGCCGGGTGGCTGCGCAGCAACACCGCCGTGACGCTCTGGCTGGAACGCGTTCTGGGAGGCATCATGGT
>CAISYX010000318.1 GCA_903889815.1 uncultured Gammaproteobacteria bacterium | reverse complement strand
CGACACCATCCGCGCCACGGCCGCCAATGCAGGCTACCTGGACATCAAGATGGTGCCCGAGCGCCATAACAACGTGAAGGTGCTGCTGCTGATGGATGTGGGCGGCACCATGGACGAACATATCCAGCGCGTGGAAGAACTGTTCTCGGCAGCCAAGTCGGAGTTCAAGCACCTGGAGTTCTATTACTTCCATAACTGCGTCTACGACTTCATGTGGAAGAACAACCGGCGCCGCTACGCAGAGAAGTTCCCGACCTGGGACATCATCCGCAAGTACAACAAGGACTACAAACTGGTCTTTGTGGGCGATGCCACCATGAGCCCCTACGAGATCCTGCAGCCCGGGGGCAGCGTCGAATACAACAACGAGGAAGCTGGCGCCGAATGGCTGCAACGCCTGACCCACGCCTTCCCGAAATACGCTTGGATCAACCCGGAGCCGCAAGGTGTCTGGCAATACCGGCAAAGCATCAGCGTGATCCAGCAGCTGATGCAACAGCGCATGTACCCGCTGACGCTGCGGGGCCTCGAAGAGGCGATGCGCATGCTCACGAAGTGACGATGCAGGCGCGAGCGCGCCTTAGAATCCGGCCCACGCCGCCGTAGTTCAATGGATAGAACGAGCGCCTCCTAAGCGCTAGATACAGGTTCGATTCCTGTCGGGGGCGCCACACGGGTCATTCGCCTTTGGCCATCTGCCGAATCCACCCAAGCAACTCATTGGCAGCAGGTGTTAGTGCCTGACTGGCGCGACGCAGCACGGTCAGACTCAGGGTCGGTAGTGCCTGGGTCACAGGCACCACACACAAGGTGTCCCAGGTCGCGCCCCGCCCGATCAAGCGTCGTGGGACGGTGGCCAGCAAATCCGAATGGGCCACCAGATCTGGCAAGGCCAGTAGCGACTCGAAGATGATCACCGGCTGCGGAGGCTCTAGCCCCGCCTGGCGAAAGGCTTCGTCCACCACGGCGCCGGGCCCCCGTGTGCCGGTCGCATAGGCCCACCGCGCTGCTTGCAAATCCTCTAGATGCGTCGCGCGGGCCAGCGGGTGCTGTTTGCGCGCAATGATCGCCACCTCGCTTTGGTACAGAGGTTCGGCGTGCCACTCGGGTGAGAGGTCTTCGTCGCGCAGAGGCGTGAGCGCGAAATCGAGCGTGCCATCACGTAGGGCCGGACCGATAGCGGGATAGGTCCCTTCCAAACAATGCACACGCACGTCGGGGTTTTGAGCCATGAAGGGCCGCAGCGCATAGGGCAGCACCGACAGCGCAATGGCCGGCGATGAAGCCAGTCGGACCTGGCCGATCCGGTCGCCGCGCATCTGCGCCATTTCCTCCTTGGCGCGTTCGGCCTCGGTGACGATCCGGCTGGCACGAGGCAACAGCGCCTCGCCGAAGGTCGTGAGGCTGACCCCGCGCTTGGTGCGTACCAGCAGCTGGCAACCCAGCTCGCCCTCCAACTGCTGGATGGCCAGTGTCAACGCCGGCTGCGAGATGTGCAGTTGTTCGGACGCGGCACGCAGACTGCCGCAGGCGTGGATGCAAAGCAGCATGCGCAGGGTTTGGAGTCGCATGGGGGTCCGTCTAAGTGATCAGGTTTACTTATCATAAATTGAAAAACTCATTGGATTTCTAAAGTCTGCCTCTCTATGCTGGCCGGCATCTAACGAGCAAGGAGACCGCGCATGTTCATTCGAAATGGCTGGTACGTCGCTGCCTTCAGCGGCGAATGCAACAGTGCGACACCGCTGGCGCGCACCCTTTTGTCGGAACGGGTGGTACTGTTTCGCACACCGCAGGGGCGCGCGGTCGCCCTCGAGGACCGGTGCTGCCATCGGCTGGCGCCTCTGTCCTTGGGCGATTTGGAGGCGGACGGCCTGCGATGCCGCCACCACGGCATGAAATTCGATCCGACGGGTCGGTGCATTGAAATGCCGGGGCAACGCGAGATTCCCGCGTCCATGTGCGTGCGCAGTTTCCCCTTGGAGGAGCGCGATGGCCTGCTGTGGATCTGG
>CAISYX010000317.1 GCA_903889815.1 uncultured Gammaproteobacteria bacterium | reverse complement strand
GAGTCTCACTCTGCGCGTGTCACGGAATCCATGGTGATGAACGACGTGCAATGGGGGCTGCATGGCAACGACTGAGCAGCACTTACGTTCTCAAATGCAATCCTCCATGTTAAACTGACCCCTTGAGCAAGACCTTCATTCAAGCTGAACTGTCGCCCGAACTCGTGAGTCTGGCGCGGAGCTTTGTCAGCCAATCTGGGCAGACCGATCTAAACGGGCTGCTGGAAGAGGCGCTGCAAGACTTCTTCAAACATCATGCCTCAGAGATGCCTGATGGGAAAGCGCAGGCGAATCGTCATGAAGTCTTCCAGGCGCTGGCTGCGCAGGCGGAGGCTTGCGAAAAGCCGGGATGGGATGGCTACGGCGCGGTGCCGGTGACGCTGGATGCCTATCGCGTTGCGTATCGCCTGGTGGAGCATTTGCCTGCGGGCATCCCAATGCCGAGCGTGGGCGCGGAGCCTGACGGACATCTGACGCTGGAGTGGTATCAGTCGCCCAGCCGGGTGTTGTCCGTCAGTGTGGGGCCGGCGGGTGAGCTGAACTACGCGGCCCTGCTGGGTGAGACGAGTCGGCGGACGGGAAGTGAAGTCTTCCAAAACCGCGTGCCCGGAGATTTGCTGCAACTCATCCACCAGGTCTTAGCGGCATGATTCCTGACATTGGAGAAAGGCCCGTGACGGCGGACGAGTGGCTGGCCCGCTACATCTTGCGTCATGAGCACGTGCGAGCGGACGGGACGCTGAAGCCTGATCCGTTCATGCCCTACAAGTGGGTGGAACTCTCGGTGACCCGGCATCTGGGCCTGGAGGAAACGGAGATCTGGCAGGCAGGGCAGACGGTGGCAGACGAGACCGGAACCACGCTGCAAGGACGAGCCGATGCACTGGCGCAGGTGTATGCGAAGCATCGCCTGCGTGTGCTGCCCAAGCCGCTGCCGAACAACCTGAATCATGCAGACGTGGTGGACTGGCCCGCCGACAAGTCTGCGCAGAAGGAGATCGCCCTCATGATCGCCCGAGAGACGAGTTACCAGCCCAAACCCGTGGAATGAGCCAGCCGACCGAACACAAAACCGTCCAAGCCCGAATCCTCGCCTACGCCGAGGCCATCGGTTGGACGATTGTGTCGCGCGAGGAAGCCGAGCAGCGTCGAGGGTTTGATCCAGACGTGCCTCCTGGCGACCGCGCCAAGAACCGGTCGCTTTTCTTCGACGATCTGCTCGACGCCAAGGTGCGGGAGTTCAACCCGCGCTACGCGGAGGCTGAGGGGGCGTTGCTCGGGCAGATCCGGCATCTGCACTCGGACATCTACGGCAACCGGGCTTTCCTCTTCTCTCCCATCGTGCTACACTAACTTTATGACCAAAACGACTATCCAAGCCGAACTGCCGCCTGAGTTGACGGCGCGGGCGTTGACCTTTGTCCAGGAAGGTTGGGCTTCTGATTTGAATGAACTGCTGGCGGATGCCTTGCGGCGTTTCCTAGAGTCTCACTCTGCGCGTGTCACGGAATCCATGGTGATGAACGACGTGCAATGGGGGCTGCATGGCAACGACTGAGCAG
>CAISYX010000316.1 GCA_903889815.1 uncultured Gammaproteobacteria bacterium | reverse complement strand
GCGGCGCTGAGACAGTTCAGTTGTGAATCAGGTTTCCGCCGCGCTTTCTGGCGCTGGCGAGTGCCTTGGCTGCACGTTCCAGCAGACTGGTGCTGGAGTCTGTGCCGGTCATTACTGCCAGTCCCTGGCTCAGGGACAGCGACTCCGTTACTGCCGTGGAATTGTCTGCGGCAACGGAGCAGATGGCTGTCGCGCCTTCCTGAATGCGCCGAGCGATGACATTGGCGCCCACCTTGTCAGTATTGCTGAGAATCAGCATGAACTGATCGCCATTGTTTCTGAATACTGCATCCGTTGTTCGAGACCACTTGCTGAGACTGGTTGCCAGCTCGCGCAGAACCCGCTCCGCATTTCCCAGGCCATGCTGGTCAAGAAGTTTGCGGAAACCATCCACTTCCACCATCAACACACTGAGTGGCTGATTGTGGCGCTTGGCCAGATCGATTTCTCTCTCCAGCGTCTGTGGCAGGAAGCGGGAATTGCCCGCGCCTGTGAGGGGGTCCATGAACGCACTGCGCACCGCCATGCTGAAGCGCAATGCATTGCGCAGCGGATAGATCAGAGTGGAAAGCAGTGTTTCAAGAATGCTCAGTTCTTTTTTAATGAACTTCTTGCCGCGCTTGAAAATCACCTCACCCAGTTTGTCCTCGCTGGTGATGAGCCGGTAGCCGCAGCTGTGCGTCGCCTGCTTGGCGATGGACGCTTCAATCCCGAGATCTTCATTCGAGTAGTGAATGCCATCCAGTCGCACCACAGTACTCACTTTTTCCAGAAACAGCTTCAGCAGCATGTTCAGGTCCAGCGATGTCTGCAGCACTTCGCCCAGCTGAATCTTCAGGTCGAGTTTCTCGCCACTGAATGCATCCGTCTGAATGATGGCCCTGGTCTTGTCGGTACTGGCCTCGGAATGCAGATTTGCACTTACGGAGACGACCATGATTTACCCCTTGATTGCTCTTTCTGGTTTGAGTTCGACGTGTCAGAGTCCGATGGCCTTGTTGCCACCAGCACTTTTGATCAGATAAAGCGCCTTGTCTGCACGGTTGAACATGCTCTCGGCAGTATCCTGATTGACAAAGGACGTTACGCCTATGCTGACAGTCGTGGTGATGCTTTCTTCTCCAACAATGATTTCCATGCTTTCAATTGCCTTGCGCAAACGTTCGGCAATCACGAGGGCGCCTTCAGCGTTTGTGCGGTTGAGCAGTACTACCAGCTCGTCGCCACCGTAACGGAACGTCAGGTCGGTATTGCGGTTGATGCGCACCACGGCGCTGACAATCTGCCGCAACACCGCATCGCCTGCGCTGTGTCCGAGGGTGTCGTTGATTACTTTGAACTTGTCGATATCCAGTACCAGCAAGGACATGGGTTGCTTGAAGCGGCGCGCCAGATTGAGTTCACGCTCCAGCGCATGGTCCATGGCAATGCGATTGCCGGCGCCGGTCAGCGGGTCGGTCAGGGAGGCCATCAATGCATCGCGGTAGGTCAGCGCGTTGCGCAGCGGGCAGATCAGCGCGCTCAGCATGACTTCGATGGCTTGCAGGTTCTGGTCAGAGAAACGGGTATTGCGATAGAAGACGATTTCCCCAAGATGGTCGTTCGCTGTAATCAGGCGATATCCACAGCTGTGCGAGGCCTTTCTGCCGGACACAATCTGCAGTTGCTGGGTTTCGTTGATGTATTGAAGGCCGTCCAGTTCCACGCTTGGCTTCAGATCTGCAAGGAACAGATGCAGAAGTTGTTCGATGTCCAGAGTGGTCTGCAGGCTGGCGGCCATCCGATAACGCCGCTCGCTGTAATTCTCTCGCGCGACTTCGTTTGGCGTGATCTGAGGTTTGGTCAGACTGATTCTGGCGCTGTTGAAGTCTATCGTGTTCGAGGTTTGCAGTGGCGTAGCCATTGTTTGAAGCTCCTGAGTCCATGTGTCTGCAAAAGCGGCAGACAATTGCAGCGAGCATCCTGATTGATGCCTGCCGAGGAGCTAAAGCCAGTATCATGCCAACCCTGAGGTTTGAGAATAAAAAGCTTTTTATTCAATGGGTTGCGGATTTCAAGGCGGGTAATGTCGAGCATGCTGTGACGGGGAGCGATTGCCGCTCCTGGATTGGGAGCGGCAATTATTGTCGATTTGCCGGCGTTGTCGCAGCGTTTCGCGTCATATTTCTGACGCGATTTGTCCGTTCATGCGTGCAAAGCCTGTCCCGTGATGCCCTTGCTGTCGCTCCCCATAAGATAGAGGTACAGGCCCATTCTTTCCTGTGGAGTGACCAGGGTATTCGGGTCCTCTGCCGGATAGGCTTCCTTGCGCATGTTGGTGCGCGTGGCGCCCGGATCAATACTGTTGACGCGGATGGCGCTCGTCTGCCGCAGCTCGTCGGCAAGTACCTGCATCAGGCCTTCAACCGCAAACTTGCTGACGGAGTAACCGCCCCAGTAGGCCCGGCCCTTGCGACCAACGCTGGATGACGTAAAGGCAATGCTGGCGTCGGGCGATGCCTGCAATGCGGGCATCAGCGTCTTGCAGAGGAGGAATGCGGCATTGACGTTGACCTGCATCACTTTCATCCATGACTCGGCAGCATAGAACTGAATGGGCGTGCGGGGGCCCAGAACGCCAGCGCTGTGAAGAATGCCGTCCAGGCGTCCAAACTGCTCAAGAATTGAGTCGCCGAGCACCTTGTATTCCTCTTCGACGGCCGTATGCAGGTTCATCGGATGAATGACAGGCTCCGGCAGACCCTTGGCGACGATCTCGTCATACAGCGATTCCAGTTTGGACTGGGTTTTTCCCAGCAGTATCACGGTGGCGCCATGCTCGGCGAAGCTCAGCGCCGCGGCCTTGCCAAGTCCGTCGCCGGCGCCAGTGACCAGGATTGTTCGGCCAGCGAGCAGGTCCGGCTTCGGGTTGTAATGTTCCATTGTATGTTCCATGGTGGGTCAGGGTTCTCTGTGAGTGTGTCAGGAGGCCGGAGACAGATGTTGCAGCCAGTGTCTCAGCGAGTCTGCGTCGGCGATGATCATGTCTGCTCCCCAGGCCGTAGCCGGATCGTCCGGGGCAATGTAGCCGTAGGCTGCGGCAATGGTGTACATGCCCGCCGCGCGTCCTGCGGTGATGTCGCGAGCGTGGTCACCCACGTACATCGTTGAAGCGGGCTCGCAGCCAATACGTGAGCAGGCCAACAGGAGTGGCTCGGGGTCTGGCTTGGTACGAGAGACATGGTCCGGGCAGATCAGCGCGGCGCAGCGGGTGTCCAGTTGCAGAGCCTTCAGCAGTGGCGCACTGAATTTCACAGCCTTGTTGGTCACAACGCCCCAGGCGATGCCGTTGCTTTCAAGGTAGCGCAGAAGCGTTTCCATTCCGGGGTAGAGTCGTGACTTGGTCTGCGGTATCTGAGCTGCATACAGGGTCAGCAAGCGGTCCAGGAGCTGCTGGAAGTCCGTGTGCTCGGGTGTCAGACCAAAGGCCATCTGCACCAGGGCCCGTGCGCCGTTGGAGACTGTCTGCAGAACCTGGGCTTCGCAAACGGGTGCAAGGCCCTGCTCATCCGTCATCGTGCGCAGAACGGCGGAGAAGTCGGGTGCCGTATCGACCAGAGTGCCGTCCAGATCGAACAGCACACAGTCAGGGAGGCCAGTGTTGTACTGCATGTCGCTGTTCACGTGAGGGTAGTCCCGTCTGCCGGACGCGTGCAGTGCATCATGTAATTCACGTCCACATCCTTGCCCAGCGAGTAGCGCTTGGTCAGCAGGTTGTAGGTCATTCCAGTGAGTTCTCCCGAGTCCAGGCTGCTGTGGCGGGTCCAGCCGGCAAGCTCAGAGGGTTTGATGAATCTGGCGTACTCATGAGTGCCTCGAGGCAGCAGATTCAGAATGTACTCGGCACCCAGTATCGCAAAGACGTAGGACTTGGGATTGCGGTTGATTGTGGAGAAAAAGAGGTGTCCACCGGGTTTGGCGAGCCTGGCGCAGGCCTGAACCACTGCTTGTGGGTCAGGCACATGTTCCAGCATCTCGAGGCAGGTCACGACGTCGAAGCTGCCGGGTTCGCGAGCAGCCAGGTCTTCCGCTGAAATCTTCTCGTAGCGGATCTGCAGACCGCTCTCCAGCTGATGCAGCCGCGCCACTGACAAGGATGCGTTGGCCATGTCGATCGCCGTGACGTTTGCTCCCTGTCTCGCCATCGCCTCGCTCAGAATGCCGCCTCCGCAGCCAATGTCGACGACAGACTTGCCTGCCAGCACAGTTTTGCCGGTGATGAAGCCCATACGCAAGGGATTGATTTCATGCAGAGGTTTGAATTCGCTGTTGGGGTCCCACCAGCGCGATGCGAGCGCCTCGAACTTGCGAATCTCGGCGTCATCGCAATTGGCTGCCGCATTGGTGTTAGTCGTGCTCATGCAGAATCTCCTGATGGCGGGTGTCGGGATACAGGCGTTGTTGCCAGCGTGCCACGTCAGCTCGCACTGCCTCTGTGTCGATAGTTGTCAGCTGACGATTGTCCACCAGCAGGCGACCGGCCACCCAGACGTTGCTGACCTGGCGGCAGTTGGTGCTGTACACCAGCTGTGATGCCGGATTGAAAAGTGGCTGTGTATTCAGGTCACTCAGATTGACTGAGATGATATCGGCGAGTTTGCCAGCCTCCAGCGAGCCGATCTCGCCATCAAGTCCCAATGCGCGTGCGCCATTCAGGGTAGCCATTTGCAGCGCTTTGGCCGCGGGCAAGGCCGAGGCATCCCCTTTTACCGCTTTTGCCAGCAGGGCCGCGGTACGCATTTCACTGAACATGTCCAGATCGTTGTTGCTGGCGGCGCCATCCGTTCCCAACGCGACATTGACGCCGGCATCGATCAGCTTCGCGACCTCGCAGAATCCACTGGCCAGTTTCAAATTGGACTCCGGGCAATGCACGACAGTTGTGCCACTGGCGCTGAGCATCGCGCGTTCTTCATCGTTCAGCTGTGTGGCGTGTACGCACACCATCCGCGGCGAGATCAGGCCGAGCTCCAACAGGCGCTGCAACGGTCGTTTGCCGGAGCCAGCGACAGCATCCGCCACTTCCTGAGCAGTCTCGTGCACATGCATGTGGATCGGGATGTCGAGTTCCTCGGCGAAGCTGGCAATCTTCAACAGGGGCGCGTCAGAAACGGTATACGGTGCATGTGCGCCGAATGCGATGCTGACGAGCGGGTGATTGCGGAACTGATCATGCAGTGCCGTGGCCTTGCTGATGTATTCGTCTGCATCACTGGCCCACGCCGTCGGAAAGTCAATGATCGGGCAGGCCAGTTGAGCTCGCATGCCAGCTTCGACGGCGGCGCGTGCTGCGGCATTGGGAAAGAAATACATGTCGGCAAAGCAGGTAGTCCCCGACAGCAGCATTTCTGCGATGGCCAGGCGCGTGCCCTGATAGACGAACTCCTCGTCCACCCAGCGGCCCTCAAGTGGCCAGATATAGTCCTGCAGCCAGGCGTGCAGCGAAAGATCATCTGCGGCGCCGCGCAGCAAAGACATGGCCGCATGGCCGTGGGCGTTGACGAGGCCAGGCATCAAGGCATGCCCCCGGAGGTCGATCTCCTGCCCAGCGAGGTAGGTCAATCGAGCAAGACTGGCAGGCACAATGTCCACGATGCGGCCGTTTGCGACGGCCAGGCAGTGGTCCTCCTTGATGTTCTGCTCGCTGTCACAGGTCACGATCCACGAAGCGTGAATCAGAAGATCAATTTGTTGTTGCATGAGGTCCTGCCCAGGGCTGATCCCTGTGTCCGGGGGTGAGTGGCCGGGGATTATAGCCAATGAGTTTTGAAATAGCGCCCCTGTGTCGGCTTCCGCTAAGTCTGTGATACCATCAGGCACTTTTGCGGGGCCCGATTCTGGGACCAGGTCCGGTAGTAGAATTGTCTGGATTTTTCCAGCTTCACCAAAGGCTTGTGAGCAACATTGAGGGATTTGTTCGTTATGTCAGAAACATCAAAACAGGTATCGCCGGTTTCCCTGGAAAGCGAGATGAGGGAGTCCTATCTGGCCTATGCGATGAGTGTCATCGTGGGGCGCGCGTTGCCGGATGTGCGGGATGGTTTGAAGCCTGTCCACAGGCGCGTTCTGTACGCCATGAATGTCCTTTCCAATGACTGGAACAAACCTTACAAGAAGTCCGCCCGCGTGGTTGGCGATGTGATCGGTAAATATCACCCCCATGGTGACTCGGCCGTTTATGACACGATTGTGCGCATGGCCCAGAGTTTCTCGCTTCGTTACACGCTGGTAGACGGTCAGGGCAATTTTGGATCGGTCGACGGCGACATGGCGGCAGCCATGCGTTACACCGAGATCCGCATGGCGAAGATTGCCCATGATCTCATGGCCGATCTGGACAAGGAGACAGTGGACTTCTCGGACAACTATGACGGCACTGAAAAAATTCCCGACGTCTTTCCCACACAGATACCCAATCTTCTTGTCAACGGTTCCTCCGGCATTGCCGTGGGGATGGCCACCAACATCCCGCCCCACAATCTGCGTGAAGTCGTGGATGCCTGTGTGGCCATGCTGGACAACGAAGACATCACCATCGATGAGCTTATGGAGCACATCAAGGGCCCGGATTTCCCGACAGCAGCGATCATCAATGGGCGGGCCGGCATCGTCGAGGCTTACAGAACGGGACGCGGGCGAATCTATCTGCGTGCCCGGGCCGAGGTCATCGAAGACGAGAAGACCGGCCGTCAGACCATCATCGTGACCGAGATTCCTTATCAGTTGAACAAGGCACGACTGATCGAACGCATTGCGGAACTGGTCAAGGAGAAGAAGCTGGAAGGAATCTCCGAGCTGCGCGATGAGTCTGACAAGGACGGTATGCGCATCGTCATCGAACTGCGCCGCGGAGAAGTGGGCGAAGTTGTTCTGAACAACCTTTATGCCCAGACCCAGATGCAGTCCGTGTTTGGTATCAACATGGTGGCGTTGGTCGATGGTCAGCCCAAGCTTTTGAATCTGAAGCAAATCATCCAGTCTTTCATTCGTCATCGCCGCGAAGTAGTGACACGCAGAACCGTATACCTGCTGCGCAAGGCCCGAGAGAAGGGCCATATTCTGGAAGGTCTCGCAGTCGCGCTGGCGGATATTGATGCGGTCATCGCACTGATCAAGGAGTCTCCCACGACCTCCGAAGCCAAGGAGAAGCTGATGGCGCGAGCCTGGCGCGCAGTCAGCGTGCTGCAGTTGCTGGGTGAGGCTGGCGCTGATGCCTGTCGACCTGAAGATCTGCCAGCAGCTTTCGGCATGCGTGATCAGGATTACTATCTTTCTCAGGCTCAGGCTCAGGCGATTCTCGATTTGCGTTTGAATCGATTGACGGGTCTGGAGCAGGAAAAGCTTATCAACGACTACCAGGAGCTTTTGCGACAGATCAGCGACTATCTGGACATTCTCGGCAGCGAAATACGGCTGTTCACCGTTGTACGGGAAGAACTGGCACAGGTGCGCGAGAACTACGGTGATGAGCGCAAGACAGAGATCACGACGTCGCAACTCGACCTGTCCATGGAAGACCTGATTACGGAAGAAGACCGCGTAGTTACTATTTCCCGAAGTGGGTATGCCAAGTCGCAACCATTGACTGACTATCAGGCGCAGCGCCGTGGTGGCATGGGCAAAGCGGCTGCCAGTGTGAAGGACGAAGATGTTGTCGAGCATCTGCTGATTGCCAGCAGCCACGACACGCTTTTGTGCTTCACCAGCACGGGCAAGGTCTACTGGCTGCGCGTCTTCAATATTCCTCTGGCAAGCCGCATTTCGCGCGGCAAACCAATCGTCAATATTCTCCCGCTCGAGGAAGGGGAGCACATTACCAGTCTATTGCCGGTTCGAGAGTACGCCGAAGGGCATTTCGTGTTCATGGCCACAGCCATGGGCACTGTGAAAAGAACTTCCCTGAGCAGCTTCTCCAGGCAGCGCAGTGTTGGCCTTCGCGCCATCGAGCTGGATGAAGGCGACACGCTGATCGGCACTGCAGAAACTGACGGGCAACGGGACATCATGTTGTTCAGCAGCAGCGGGAAGACCATTCGATTCCGCGAGACAGATGTTCGGGAGATGGGGCGAACAGCCCGTGGTGTCCGAGGTATTCGACTGCAGGAAGGACAGCAGATGATCGCGCTGATCATTCCGGAGGACAGCAAGCAAGTTCTCACCGTGTCAGAGAATGGCTACGGCAAGCGCACCAATAGTGAAGAGTTTCCGCTCTACGGTCGCGGCGGACAAGGCGTCATCGGAATGCAGACCAGCGAGCGCAATGGCAAGCTGGTGGGTGCCGTGCAGGTATCTGAAGGTGACGAGATCATGCTCATTTCAGATCGCGGCACGCTGGTGCGAACGCGGGTAGACGAAGTCTCCGTGTTGAGTCGCAATACCCAGGGCGTGCGGCTGATAAAATTGAAGTCTGAAGAAAAGCTGGTCGGCCTCGAGCGCATCGAGGAGCCAGACGATAGTGGTCAGCCAGCAGACGATATCGCGGCTTCTGCTGCTTTGGCGGATTCTCAGGATACGCCCGAAGCATGAAGTTGCATCCATTAGTCGAGAAGCGGAAGGAGGGCTTGCAAGCGTGAGTGACACCAGCGAGCACAACGGCAACAAGGATATTGTTGCCTTCCTGGGCCCTGCAGGCACTTTCACACACGCAGCCGCCGACCGGCATTTTGGCGAAGCAGTTCCCAAACGCGGAATGTCATCTATTGACGAGGTGTTTGCTGAGGTAGAAGCCGGGCGCGCCCGCTATGGTGTAGTGCCTGTTGAGAACTCCACCGAAGGAGCTGTGAACATCACGCAGGATTGCCTGATGGACACCTCGCTGGGCATTGTTGCGGAAGTCATCATTCCAATAGAGCACAATTTCCTGATGCGCAGGGACACATCGCCTGCCGCAATACATCGGATCGTCTCTCACCGACAGTCGCTGGCTCAGTGTCGTCATTGGCTCAAGGCGCACTGGCCCAGTCTGACCACCACTGAAGTGGCCAGCAATGCGGAAGCAGCTCGGATAGCTGCGGAGGATCCCACCACGGCGGCTATTGCAGGAGAGCGGGCTGCCAATTTGTATGGATTGCAGATTGCCGAGCGCCGTATCCAGGACCAAAGCAACAACAGTACGCGGTTTCTGGTGCTTTCCCGCGAAAACGCCCTGCGAACCGGCGGGGACAAAACCTCCATTCTGGTGTGCACTGAAAACAAGCCTGGCGCGTTGTTTCGTGTTCTCGAGCCTTTCAATACCTTCCAGGTCAGCCTCACCAAGATCGAAACCCGGCCCGCGCGAGACAGTATATGGGCCTATGTATTCTTCATCGATTTCGAGGGCCATGCAGAGGATGCTGCTGTAGTCAGTGTTTTCCAGCAATTGCGTGATCGCACTGTGAACGTCAAGAATCTTGGCTCTTACCCAGTGGCAAAGGTCTAAGCGCATGAAACAACTCAATGACATGCGTGTACTGATTGTGGGTCTCGGATTGATAGGGGGGTCTATTGCTCGCGGGCTGCGTCAGTACTCTGTGTGCAAATTCATAGGCGCGTGCGGGCGTGATGAAGTCCCGTTGCGCAAAGCCCAGTCCGACGGTGTCATCGACTTCTGGTCTACGGATTTGCATGAGATTGCAGGTGAGGCAGACCTGATCATCATCGCAGTGCCTACTCTCAGCATGCGGTCAATACTGGAGGTGCTTCGTTCGCATGCTCGTACTGACGTGGTCGTTACAGATGCTGCCAGTGTCAAAGGGAGCGTCGTGGAAGACGTTCGCAGCATTTATGGGGGTGATCAAGCCTTTTTTGTGCCTGCGCATCCGATTGCCGGATCAGAAAAAAGCGGCTATGACGCGTCTTCAGCGGGTCTCTATGTCGATCGTAAAGTTATTCTTACTCCCTTGAGCAGCACCTCCTCAGAAGCCTTGGACCTGGTGTCGCTTATGTGGCGGCAATTGGGTGCTGACGTACATTTCATGGAAGTCGGGACTCATGATGCTGTCCTGGCTGCCACCAGCCATTTGCCACATCTTCTCGCGTACGCATTGGTCAATACGCTTACTCAACAGCACTTGTCTGATGACATCTTTCGCTACGCCGCAGGCGGTTTCGCCGGATTTACCCGAATAGCGTCCAGTGATCCGTCGATGTGGCGAGACATATTTCTCGCGAATGGCCCCGCAACAATTGCTGTTCTTGATGCCTACATGGACGAATTGTCCAGAATGCGAAGCGCGATTCTAGACAAGGAAGGCGAATACTTGGCGCAACGTTTTGCGAGTGCAAAAGGCGCAAGAGATCATTTTGTTTCCCGTCATTTCAGGGAGTCCGGATTGTCCGAGAGCAGCATTGACGTCACTGCAGGGGGAGGGCATTCGATCCCCGTCCTGACGATAGATGGCCCCGGTGGATCAGGCAAAGGCACTATCAGCACTCGTATTGCGGCTATTCTTGGCTGGCATTTTCTTGATAGCGGTGCTTTGTACAGACTGCTTGGGCTGGCTGCCAGGACAGCGGGCGTGCCTACAGATCATGAGACCGGATTGCTTGCCCTTGCTTCAGCGATGGATATTCACTTTGACCTGGAGGGTGGAGGCATCTGGCTTGACGGCACGGAAGTCTCTGACAGTCTGCGTGACGAAACGGCGGGCGCGGCTGCCTCTGAAGTGGCGGTGATTCCTGCTGTCCGGGAAGTATTGCTGGAACGTCAGCACCAGTTTCGGCAGTGGCCGGGCCTAGTGGCAGACGGACGAGACATGGGAACTGTAGTGTTTCCAGATGCCGCGCTAAAGGTGTTTCTGACGGCTTCTGCCGAAGAGAGAGCAAAACGACGTTATAAGCAGTTGATTGATAAGGGTATTGATGTTACCCTCTCCGCCCTTTTTCTGGATATCCAAGCCCGGGACGAACGGGACAGCACCCGCAGCATATCGCCGCTCAAGCCCGCCGAGGATGCAGTGACACTAGACACCACGTCACTGTCCATCGATCAGGTTGTCGAGCAGGTGCTCCTTCTCGTGAAAGAACGATTTGGTACAGAATTGAGGAAAACAGGCATTCTCGTAAAGTGAGCGATTCAACCAGCGCGTGTCGATCACATTACTTTTTCAACAACCCCGTGCAAGCTGGAGCGCGGCAAGTCTCGTAATACACAGGAATTGAAATGACTGAAAGTTTCGCTGAATTGTTTGAACAGAGCTTGAATGATATTGATATGACACCTGGTGCCATTGTGACTGGTGTAATCATTGCAATCGATTCGGACTGGGTAACCGTCCACGCTGGATTGAAGTCCGAAGGTGTTATTCCACGCAGCCAGTTTTTGGATGAGAACGGCACGTTTTCGCTGTCAGTTGGCGATTCAGTCAAAGTAGCACTGGAAACTGTTGAAGACGGTTTCGGTGAGACACGTCTATCCCGTGAGAAGGCCAAACGCGCCGAGTCGTGGATGGATCTGGAAGCAGCATTCGAGAAAAACGAAGTGGTCATGGGTGTGATCAACGGCAAGGTCAAAGGTGGTTTCACTGTCGACCTCAACAATATTCGTGCTTTCCTGCCTGGCTCACTTGTCGACGTACGTCCTATCCGCGACACAACTCACCTGGAAGGCCAGGAACTGGAATTCAAGCTGATCAAGCTGGATCAGAAGCGTAACAACGTCGTGGTTTCCCGTCGTGCGGTTCTGGAAGCGGTCAGCACTGAAGAGCGTGATGAATTGCTTGCGGCTCTGCAGGAAGGCATGTCAGTCAAGGGAGTGGTCAAGAACCTTACAGACTACGGTGCGTTCGTGGACCTCGGTGGTGTAGACGGACTGTTGCACATTACCGACATGTCCTGGAAGCGCATCAAGCACCCAAGTGAAATCGTCAACGTTGGTGATGAGATTCAAGTAAAGATTCTAAAGTACGACAGAGAGCGCAACCGTGTGTCTCTTGGCTTGAAGCAGCTCGGGGAAGATCCATGGGTCGCAATCAAGGCACGTTACCCGGAAAATTCCATCGTCAAGGCCACAGTTACCAATCTCACTGATTACGGTTGCTTTGCAGAACTTGAGCAAGGCGTTGAAGGTCTTGTGCACGTGTCTGAAATGGACTGGACGAACAAGAATGTTCATCCATCCAAAGTGGTTCAGCTGGGAGATGTTGTCGACGTAATGATCCTCGACATTGATGAAGAGAGACGGCGTATTTCTCTGGGTATCAAGCAGTGCTTCCAGAATCCTTGGGATCGATTTGCTGAGACTTACAAGAAGGGCGACAAGATCAGCGGCAGTATCAAGTCAATCACTGACTTCGGTATCTTCATCGGGCTCGAAGGCAACATCGACGGTCTGGTGCACCTGTCCGACATCTCTTGGGATGAGCCGGGCGAGGAAGCAGTCCGTGCCTACAAGAAGGGCGACGAGATCGAGACAGTCATTCTGTCCATCGACTCCGAGCGTGAACGTATTTCCCTCGGTATCAAGCAACTGTCTGATGACCCGTTCGTCAGCTACGTTGGTGAATTCGAGAAGGGCAGCATCGTCAAGGGCGTAGTGTCCTCCGTTGATGCGAAGTCTGCCACCGTTACATTGAAGGACGGCGTAGAGGGTGTACTGCGTGCATCTGAAATAAGCCGAGATAAAGTGGAAGACGCTCGCAACGCGTTGAAGGAAGGTGACGAAGTAGAGGTGAAGGTGATCAGTGTTGATCGCAAAAGCCGAGTACTTGGTCTTTCCATCAAGGCAATCGAAATTGATGACGAGAAGTCTGCAATCCAGGACCACAAGAATCAGGAGCCAGCATCGGCTGCGCCAACCACAATTGGTGACCTGATCAAAGCAGAGATGGACAAGAAGTAATTTCTGAACGTGCTTGAGTTCGCGTGCAGCGTTGACTGATGTCAGCAGGATTTTTTACAAGGAATAGGCCATGACCAAGTCTGAACTTATAGATCGAATTGCAGGAAAGCAGACTCAGCTCTCATCCAAGGATGTGGAGTTGTCCGTGAAGGCAATGATTGAATATATGTCTCAGGTTTTGTCCGAAGGTGGTCGGATAGAGATTCGGGGATTCGGAAGTTTTTCACTTCACTACCGAATTCCCCGGGTCGGCCGCAACCCCAAGACTGGTACGCCGGTGGATTTGAATGGCAAGTACGTGCCTCATTTCAAGCCTGGTAAAGAATTGCGCGACAGAGTCAACCTCAGCTTGGAAACCTATCCATAGCTTGGCACGCTTGCCTGGCTGTGTATCTGAAAACGGCAATCTCGCAAGGGCTTGCCGTTTTTGTATTGCATAAGCCTTGAATTTTCTGCCTCTGCGCAGCTCGAAAATCTGGAGACACTGACCTTATGTTGAAGCTTTCACGTGCCTTCAAGTTGCTTTTCCTCGTGATGATCTTTTTGCTCTCTGTCGGATTTACTTTTTTCAATACCCAACAAATTGCACTTTCATTTGGCTTCGTTGTGTTTGCACCTCAGCCCCTGGCTTTGTGGGTGCTCTTGGCATTCATATCTGGTGGTTTGGTGGGACTGGCGCTGGGAGCCGGCATCTACAGGAGATGGCGAGGCGAACGCGAAATTGAACTTCTTCGAGCAGAATTGATGGTGACGAAACTGGAGACAAAGACAACGGTTCACGAGAAACAAGCTCTGCATACTGGCTGATCTGCTGAAAAAAAATGGAAGACTAACACCATGACTACTCCCAAGTTTGATCCCAAGCGCATCGTCATAGCGCTCGATTTTGCCTCCGCAAGTGAGGCGCGAGCCTTGCTGACGCTCCTCAATCCTTCGCTTTGTCGCGTC
This sequence comes from uncultured Gammaproteobacteria bacterium, assembly GCA_903889815.1. Taxonomy (GTDB): domain Bacteria; phylum Pseudomonadota; class Gammaproteobacteria; order Pseudomonadales; family Pseudohongiellaceae; genus UBA5078. The sequence goes on along the minus strand of CAISYX010000316.1, from coordinate 4,975 downwards.
AAGATTGGCAAGGAGTTGTTTACCAGCGCTGGTCCCGCATTTGTAAAGGAAGTCATCGCTATGGGCTTTGATGTCTTTCTCGATCTCAAATTTCATGACATCCCGAACACAGTTGCCAAAGCGGTAGCCGCGGCTGCAGCCCTTGGAGTGTGGATGGTCAATGTCCATGCTTCTGGTGGAAGTGAAATGATGAGAGCTGCCAGAACCGCAATAGAAAGCAGTTCAAGCAAACCGCTGCTGATTGCTGTCACTGTCTTGACCAGTCTCTCTCAGACTGACTTGATGGAATTGGGAATTGCCATAACTCCGGCACAGCAAGTCCTGCGTCTCGCAACGCTTGCGCAGCAAAGTGGCATGGACGGCGTTGTTTGCTCTGCAGCCGAAACAGCGATGCTCAGAGCGCACTTGGGTGATGCCTTCTGTCTCGTGACTCCTGGAATCCGCACAGAAGGTGATGATGCCAACGACCAGAAGCGAATTGTTACGCCGGTCGATGCGATACTCGCGGGCAGCCATTATCTGGTTATAGGTCGGCCGATTACGAAAGCAGCAGATCCTGGAGGCAAGCTGGCGCTGATTTCTGAGCAATTGCATGGCAGTTTTTCCAATCTTTGCTAAATTGGCTATTGCAGCCTCAATGAAGCTGCAGTGTGTTCAATCCAATTGGAAATACAGGAAACCCATCATGAAACGGACTTCATGTTTGCTTGCATTGCTTGTCGCCGCGTTGGTATCGCTTCAATCTCCTGCCTGGGCTCAGAATGATCCTCGCCAGGCCGAGGTGGAGGAAGCACGGACGCAGGTGGATATCAACACGGCTGATGCTGAGACTTTGGCCATGGCACTGGATGGCATCGGCCTTGCCAAAGCTCGCGAGATTGTAGCTTTCCGAGAGCAGAATGGTGAATTCAAGACCATTGAAGATCTAGAGCAAGTGCGTGGAATAGGACCGGCCACCATCGCTCGCAATCGCGAGCGTATCGTGGTCTCAACAAGAGAGTAGTGTTCAGTCACGCTGAGGCATCAAGACAGGGCGTCTATTGGCGCCCTGTTTTATGAGAGTTGCGCAGGTAAATTCATGGCAGAAGTGTTCCTCGCGATCCCACTGTTCCTGGTAGCAGTAGTCCTGACCTTGCTTGTCCGGATTCTGGCGATTCAGACACAGACACTGGCCCACCCTACGCAAAGAAGCTCTCATACCGTGCCTACTCCCGTTGGCGGCGGCGTTGCGATTGTAGTGTGTTATATCGTCGTGCTTGCCATTCTCGCCAGTTCCCGTGATTTTCCTCCTCCAGAAATAGTAGTGCTTGCTGCTGGCTTGCCTGTCGCAATTGTTGGTTTGGTTGACGATCGAGTGCATCTCAGTGCCAGGCTGAGGATAGCAATCCAGGTCATTTGTGCATTATTTGCCGTAATGTATGCAGGGGCTATCCCGCCACTACTGATTGGGGAACTAGAGTTTCACGGACTGATATTTGTGTGGGTAATTCTTCCTCTGGCGCTTGTATGGATGTCGAATCTTTACAACTTCATGGATGGAATCGATGGCATTGCAGGTATGGAGGCTGCATTTGTCAGTTTCGCAGCGGCTGCTTTTCTTTTTGCCAACGGCGATGTTTTGTTGGGCTTGCTTTGCCTTGGCTTGTTTAGCGGAGCTGCAGGCTTTCTGGTGTGGAATTGGCCCCCAGCCAAAATATTCATGGGAGACGTCGGAAGCGGCTTTCTCGGACTGACATTTGCAGCAATAGCGCTGCTCAGCCATGTGCATGGAAGTATGTCATTGTGGTCCTGGCTTCTGTTGCTGGCGTGCTTCATTACAGATGCCAGTGTCACCCTTGTGCGTCGCATCATGAAGGGTAACGCCTTTTACGAGGCCCACAGGCAACATGCGTATCAACATGCATCGCGCAGTTCGGGCAGCCACCTGAAAGTCACTCTCGCTGTGTTTGCTATCAATGTGTTCTGGCTGCTACCACTTGCTTGGCTGGCAACCCTGCACCCTGAACATGGGGTATATTTCGCAAGCATTGGCATAGTACCCTTGCTGGCACTCGCACATAGACTCGGTGCAGGAAAGGAGTACGTATGAATTTGTACACGGTCCCGTTATCTCGCACTGTAAAGCAGATGCTGATGATGCTGGCCGACAGCCTCATGCTGGCCCTTGCACTCTGGCTATCTTTTGCATTGCTCGGATCCGATTTTTTCGCGACCAATCAGGATGTCTATCCGTACATCGCAGTTTCCAATATAGCCAGTGTTGTCGTGTTCTACAGAATTGGTCTTTATCGCGCCATTTTGCTGTACATGGGGTTGCAATCTGGCTTCATTGTTCTCCAAGGCGTTACCATTTCCACTGTGTTGCTTGCAGCCATCTCCTACGTTCTGGTGATGCCGTCCGGATACGACGTCGCCACATTCCCACTCTATTGGATGATCTCTCTTTTGTTCGTTGGTGGCAGCCGCTTTGTTGCCAAAGTGGCATTGCAGAGTCTCATACAAAACTTTCGTCCAAAGGCGCCCGTCATAATTTATGGAGCTGGCAGTTCCGGTATGCAACTGGTTGCTGCATTGCAGAATGGAGATCAATACCTCCCCGTGGCATTCGTTGATGACAGTCGGGGCTTGATTGGAAGCACTGTACATGGCATTCGAGTTTACAGTCCCGGTGCTCTGGCGGACCTGATCGCCAATTTTTCAGTGCGACAAATACTCCTTGCCGTACCATCTGCGACTCACGCTGAAAGGAAGGAGATTCTCAATCGACTTGAACACCTGCCAGTGCATGTGAAAACAGTCCCGGATCTTTTTGACATGGTTTCAGGAAAGGTGGGTGTCGACGAGGTTCGTGATATTGATATCGAAGATCTCCTTGGACGCGACATTGTGCCGCCAAATCCAAAACTCATGGGGGCCAGTATCACGGGCCGTTCCGTGCTGGTAACTGGAGCAGCCGGCTCGATTGGATCGGAACTCTGCAGGCAGATTCTCTTCCTGAAGCCCTCCCGGCTGATTCTTTTGGATAGCTCCGAATTTGGCTTGTACACAGTGGAAAACGAATTGCTTGAGACTCGAGCTACCATCGAGCGTGGAGAAGATATTGCATTGGTCGCTTTGCTTGGCAATGTCTGCAATGCGCCATTGATGGAACATGTTATGCGACGCTTTGCCGTTGAAACGGTTTATCACGTTGCTGCCTACAAGCAAGTACCGATGGTAGAGAGCAATATCATCGAAGGAGTTCAGAACAATATTTTCGGCACACTTGTTTCTGCGCAATCTGCTGAAAAGACTGGTGTGCGCAATTTTGTGCTTATTTCCACGGACAAGGCAGTTAGGCCTACCAATTTCATGGGCGCAACAAAACGCTTTGCAGAGCAGGTCTTGCAGGCACTAGCCTACAACCAGAGCACTACATGCTTCAGCATGGTGAGATTTGGTAACGTGCTGGGGTCGTCTGGCTCTGTCGTGCCTTTGTTCAGGCGACAAATAAGTCTGGGAGGGCCCGTAACGGTTACGCATCCCGAAGTTACCCGTTACTTCATGACGGTGCAGGAGGCTGCCCAGTTGGTCATTCAGGCGGGATCGATGGCGACTGGCGGAGATGTATTCGTGCTGGATATGCACGAGCCCATCAAAATAATCGATCTAGCCAGAAAAATGGTCCATCTGATGGGCTATGACGTGAAGGACGATAACTCCTACAAAGGCGACATCGCTATTGAGTACACCGGTCTTCGTCCTGGAGAAAAATTGTTTGAAGAATTGCTGATTGGCGAATCTGTCACCGGAACAGAGCATCCCAAGATCATGCGTGCCGAAGAAGTGGCCTTGACGTGGCAGGAGATTGAAGTCCTGCTACTTGATTTGCAGCAAGCATGCAAAAAAATGGATCTACATGCAATTCGGGAGATTCTGATGAAAGCTGTGGATGGATTTAATCCCAAAGAAGTGGCGAGTGATCCCTTGTGGGATATAGAATCTCAAGTCCAAGGCCGCAGGCTCGAAAAAGCCAAGGTGACACCGCTATACAAAAAGTAAGATTCGGCTATAAAGATGCGTTCTGGCCTTGTCACGCAACCGGCAGCTATGCCGTCACAGCAGCGCAATGGGTGCTGCGACGGATAGCGCGCATGCAACTTACTCTCGGCGCATAGTTGTAATAATAACGGGTTCGAGCGGGACATTCTGGTGGCCTTGAGCGTTGCCTGTTGCGACAGTCGCAATCTGATCCACAATATCCATTCCTTCAATTACTTCGCCGAATACTGCGTACCCGAAGCCCCGCGCCGTTTCATCTGTATGGTCAAGGGAAGCATTGTCCACTAGATTGATGAAGAACTGGCTGCTCGCGCTGTCGACTACTTGTGTCCGCGCCATCGCCAGAGTGCCGCGCGTATTCTTGAGCTCTGCAGTGGCTTCATTCTTGATTGGTTCAAATGCTGAGGATTGAACCATTGCTGGATTGAAACCTCCGCCTTGAATCATGAAATCGGGAATCACCCGATGAAAGACCAGTCCGTTGTAAAAACTTGCATCGGTATAGCGCAAAAAATTGGCAACGGTAATTGGTGCCTTGTCGGCCCACAACTCAATCCTTACCGTACCTTTGTTGGTCTCCATCACCACAACTGGGTTAGCGCTCTCCGCTGCGTTCAATAGACTGGTAATGCTGACTAGTAGTGCTGCCAAAAAAAATCTCATCGCCTCAAAACTCCTCTGCAAATTGTACAAATATCCAGACATTACTATACCGCAATGTTCTCATGCGTATAAGTGTCGAAAATGGAAGTCGTAATGTCGCGTCAACAGACATCGCACGAGCGGGGTTCTCAGTGGCGTTGAAAAAGCGGGAATTAGGAGCGAAATCTAACAATCACAGAGTTAAAGCGGGGAATTTGGCTGCCCAACCTGGGCTCGAACCAGGAACCAAGTGATTAACAGTCACCTACTCTACCATTGAGCTATTGGGCAG
>CAISYX010000315.1 GCA_903889815.1 uncultured Gammaproteobacteria bacterium | reverse complement strand
GACATGACCAAGGTGTCGGACATCAGCGAGAACCGCCGTCTGGTGAGCGAGCCCCCGCCTGCGGGGTGGTGCATTCTGAAGATCAGTGGTCCGTTGTTTTTTGCGGCAGCGGATCGGGTGTTTGGAGAAATTGCGGAGGGCTGCAGCAAGCGCCGCGGCATCGTGCTGTATCTGGATGGCGTGCCGATTCTGGATGCAGGCGGGCTGTCTGCCCTGGAGAAACTGGTGGAACGCTGCGGGGCCAATGGCACGCAGCTGGTGCTGACAGACCTGCAGTTTCAGCCCCTGAAAACCCTGGCCAGAGCAGGCGTGGTGCCCATCGAGGGCGTACTGCGCTTCGCGCCGACGCTGGTCGAAGCGCTGCAGAGCCTGTCTGCACAGCAGATCGCCGCGCAAGGCTGAGCTGCCTCAAGCCGATTCGCTGCCCGGGTCTTCTTCCTCCACCGGCAGCGGCGGCGTGGTCTTCAATCTTCCCGCCGCACGCAGGGATTCCCGCAGGACATACTCGATCTGCCCGTTCAGCGAACGCAGATCGTCGTCGGCCCAGCGCTGCATCGCCTCGATCACGGCAGAGTTGATGCGCAGCGGATACGACTTTCTTTCACTCATCAGTACAGGCTGCCTGCGTTGACCACGGGCTGGGTCGCACGGTCCGAGCACAGCACGACCAGAAGATTGCTGACCATTTGCGCTCGGCGCTCATTGTCCAGCTCGACGACGCCCTTGGCGCTCAAGGCGTTCAGTGCCAGCTGCACCATCCCGACAGCCCCTTCCACGAGCCGCTCCCGCGCCGCGATGATGGCCCCGGCCTGCTGGCGCTGCAGCATGGCGCCGGCAATCTCGGGGGCATAGGCCAGATGGCTGATGCGCGCCTCAAGCACTTCGATACCGGCCTGATTCAGCCGCTCGGACAACTGATGTGCCAGGTCGTGGGAAATTTCATTGGCATGGCTGCGCAGGGCGACCGGGTGCTCTGCCGTTGGGTCATAAGGGTAGGCCGTGGCCATGGCGCGCAGGGCAGACTCAGCCTGGATGTGCACGAAGCTTTCATAGTCATCGACGTTGTACACCGCTTCAGCCGAGTCCAGTACCTTCCAGACCACTACCGATGCAATCTCGATGGGACTGCCCTCCAGTTCGTTGACCTTGAGCTTGCCCGACTCGAAATTGCGCACGCGCAGCGACACCTTGCGGGGGCGGTAAAAAGGGTTCTGAAAGCGCAGGCCCTGATCCTTCACCGTGCCGACGTATTCGCCGAACAGACTGAGCACGGCAGACTGATTGGGCTCGACCATGAAAAAGCCCTTGTTGCAGAACACGGTGCCGATGATCAGCAGCACGCCGCAGACCTGACCGGCCAGACTGCCACCAGCGAGTGAAGTGAGCAGCAACCAGACGGATGCCATCAGCACCAGGACAAGCGCAATGGCGGTGGGAATACCGGGCATGGAACCAAGAGGTTTTTCTTTCATGGGACAAGTCTCCTGTGGAATTGACCCCAAGTAGATATCATTATGATATCTACTTGCAAGCTCGCTTCGTCCCGGGATGACTCGCGTGTCAGCGGGAGATTCACCGGGCTGCCGGCTTTGGGGTATGCTCCGCATACCGTCTACACCAATTCTTCCTGGATACAACGTGAGCAAATGCCCGCTTCCAAAACCCGCAACACGATCTGGCCCGAAACCCTTGCTGGTGCTGTGCGGCGTCGCCGCGCTGCTGCCGAGCCTGCCAGTCG
>CAISYX010000314.1 GCA_903889815.1 uncultured Gammaproteobacteria bacterium | reverse complement strand
GGTTATGGATGGAGCCTGCCTGAGCAGCCAGTGTTCGACTGGTCTGTGTTGATGACAAACAAGGACAAGGAAATCGCGCGGCTCAACGGCATCTACCTGAACCTGCTGCGCAATGCTGGTGTGCAAGTGTTGGAAGAGCGCGCCACACTGGTAGATCGCCATACCGTCAAAGTGGGCGATCAGACACTGCGTTGTCGGGAGATTCTGATCGCCACTGGGGGCTGGCCCTTCGTTCCTGACATTCCTGGCCGCGAGCTGGCCATCAATTCCAACGATGCCTTTGCGTTGCAAGCCTTGCCATCCTCCATTCTGATCGTGGGTGGCGGCTATATTGCCGTCGAATTTGCCGGCATTTTTGCTGGACTGGGCGCAAAAACCACTCTTGCTTACCGCGGATCGACATTGCTGCGTGGCTTCGACTCGGAAGTCGCAGCGCACTTCCAGACTGAGCTCGCAAAGTATGCGACGCTGAATCTGAACGCAGAAGTCAGCAGCCTGCGACGGCAAGAGGGAGCGATCGTCGCAACGATGCAGGATGGCTCGAAAATTCTTGCAGAACACGTGTTGTTCGCCACGGGCAGAGCTCCCAACACTGCAGGTCTGGGGCTGGAGAACGCCGGTGTGAGGCTCGCTGCCAACGGCGCGGTCGTCGTCAACCAGCACTTCACAACCAATATTGCCAATATCCATGCAGTCGGCGATGTGATCGACCGCGTCGCTCTAACCCCGGTAGCGCTTGCAGAGGGGCAGCTCCTGGCCCACCGCCTGTTCGGTGCTGATCATCGGGAAATGATCTATGACAACATCCCGACAGCCGTTTTCTGCCACCCTGAAATAGCGACAGTAGGGCTCAGTGAAGAAGCTGCTCGCGAACAGGGCACCGACATCAAGGTGTTTCGCAGCCGATTCACGCCGCTGCGTCATACGTTGAGTGGTCGCGCGGAGAAGGCATTCCTGAAACTGGTGGTGGACAGTGGCACAGACAAGGTCCTTGGTGCCCACATGCTGGGCGATGCTGCAGCCGAGATTCTCCAGGGGCTGGCCATCGCCATCTCCATGGGTGCTACCAAATCAGACTTCGACAGGACGCTAGGTATTCATCCCAGTGCGGCAGAAGAATTCGTCACCATGCGAACCCCTTCCTGAGACAAGGAAATTGCTCATGAGCAACGACGTCCGCCACGCCAGACTGCAGATCAAGGTGGAAGGCATGACCTGCGCTTCCTGCGCAGGGCGTGTCGAGAAAGCCTTGAAGGCTCTGGAAGGGGTGCAGAATGCTGCCGTCAATCTCGCCATGGAGACCGCCAGTGTGGATGTCTCCACAAGTACGATCACTACCGCTGATCTGATCCGCGTTGTAGAGAAAGCGGGTTATGGCGCGTCATTGGCAAGCAAGGAAGAATCCTCAAAAGATACGGACCACTACGCACTGAGCCAGCGTCGGGAAGCGCGTGCGGTATTGATCGCAGCAATACTGTCCGCCCCCTTGCTGATCCCCATGCTTGCGGATCTTGCCGGTTTCCATTGGATGCTGTCTGGCTGGATACAGTGGGCGCTGGCAACGCCTGTACAGTTCTGGCTGGGTGCGCGCTTCTATGTTGCAGGCTGGAGCGCACTGAAGGCTCGCGCAGGGAACATGGATCTGCTGGTCGCACTTGGGACAAGCGCTGGTTACGGCCTGAGTGTTTTTGAGGTTCTGCGCTCGGAAGGCTCTGGAATGGGGCACTATTACTTTGAAGCCTCGGCGGTAGTCATCACCCTGGTGTTGATGGGAAAGTGGCTGGAAGGCCGCGCAAAGCGTCAAACCACGACAGCAATCAGAGCACTGCAATCGCTACGCCCGAAAATGGCATTGCGTCGCAGGAATACTGGGGAAGAACTCGTGGCCATTGCCAGTATTCGCCCCGGTGATGTGGTGGTTGTGAAACCGGGAGAACAGATACCGGTCGATGGCCGCATTCTGGAGGGCGCCAGCGAAGTCAATGAAGCCATGCTGACCGGCGAAAGTTTGCCGGTCATGAAACAGCCCGGCGACAAGGTGACCGGCGGGGCAATCAACGCCTCCGGCCTTCTGGTCATTGAAACGTTGGCGGTAGGAAGCGAAACCACGTTGTCGCGCATCATCAGGCTTGTTGAAGAAGCACAGGCAGGCAAGGCGCCTATTCAGCATCTGGTCGACAAGGTCAGTGCGATTTTTGTCCCCGTGGTTCTGGTGATTGCCCTCGCCACACTGGCGGGCTGGTGGGCTTGGAACGGCGATCTTGAGCAAGCCATCATCAATGCCGTCTCGGTATTGGTCATCGCTTGCCCGTGTGCTTTGGGGCTGGCCACGCCGACGGCAATCATGGCCGGTACAGGTGTTGCAGCACGCCACGGCATTCTGATCAAGGATGCGGAAGCGCTTGAGCTGATGCACAGGGCAAGCATAGTGGTATTCGACAAGACAGGGACTCTCACCGTTGGCAAGCCCAGTCTTGCCGTGAGCCAACCGTATGGAATTGAACAGGCACAGTTGCTGAGCATGGCTGCCTCCATGCAACGCGGCAGCGAACATCCACTTGCGCAGGCCATACTTCATGCGGCAAGTCACTCAGCGCTGCCCATTCCGCTGTGCAGCACACTGCAGGCCATCCCAGGCCGCGGACTCTCTGCCAGCGTTAATGGGCGATCAATGCACCTGGGTACCTCCCGCCTGATGCACGAGCTTGGCGTGGATATCAGTCCGCTGAAGGACCAGGCTGATGCGTTGGAAGCCCAGGGCAAAAGTATTTCCTGGCTTGCACAAACGCAGGATTCGCCGGCATTGCTGGGACTGTTTGCATTCGGCGATCACGTCAAGCCGACGGCGGCGCTGGCCATTGCGCAGCTGCAGCGTCTTGGCATCAAGACCATCATGATTACAGGTGACAATCAGGGCAGTGCCGATCATGTAGCGCGGGACACGGGAATTGACAAGGTGTACGCCAATGTCCTACCAGCGGACAAGGCGGCAATCGTCAAAAGCTTGAAAACGCCCACCGACACCATTGCGATGATAGGTGACGGCATCAACGATGCTCCTGCGCTGGCCGTGGCTGATGTCGGCATCGCCATGGCCACGGGCACCGATGTTGCCATGCACACAGCAGGAATCACTTTGATGCGTGGCGATCCATTGCTTGTCGCGAGCGCCATTGGAATTTCCCGGAGAACTTACCGCAAGATTCGCCAGAATCTGTTCTGGGCATTTGTTTACAATCTGGTAGGAATTCCACTGGCAGCCGCCGGCATGTTGAATCCAGTCATTGCAGGAGCCGCCATGGCGTTCAGCAGTGTCAGTGTCGTGAGCAATGCGTTGTTGCTGAAGCGATGGAAGCCGAAAAGCGCAAACGAGAAAATAGATTAAAAATGTAGTGCAGCTAATTGTAAAAAAAGGATTTATGACTTAGGTGAGGAGCTTTCGGGACACTCCTCTATTTCCGGTAATAAAGATTACCGGAAATAGAGGAGCAAAACTCAGAATGAACTTGGAATCATAGACACCCTGCTCTCAATTGGTCCTTGGTGGCGGCGGCGTCCAGTCACAGCCCGGGCATTCTGCCGACTTGCCGTTTTCAGCCAGCACCGCAAATATGAAATCCCGCCACACGGCGTTGGGTTGCCAGACAGTATTCATGTCGCGCTTGGCTTCCTCTACAGAAACGCCGTCATAAATCACCCGATACAGAAAACTGAACGCCGTAGCGCGCGCGTTGACCTGGCAATGCAGCAAAGTCTTGGTATCCGGCTCGCGCTGCATGGCATCAGCGAAGGCATTGAAATCCCTGATGGTTGGATTGTTGAAATCCACGGGGATATGCAGATAGTCCATGCCCAGTTCTTTGACCAACTGATCTTCTTCCGGAATGGCAGGCCCGACAGTGCTGAAGGCAATGTAGATCACTCGTTGGTACCCTGCTTCCTTGATCAGAGGGAGTTGTTCGCGGGTCGGTTGCCCTGCGCTGGAAAACATGGGGGTGTAGGATTTGTAATTCAGAATATCTTTAACCGATGGCGCGTCTTGAGCCTGCACACTCATTGGCAGATTTCCAAGAACGACAAACGCGCTGAACAACCCCGCTGATAGCTGCTTCCATAGCTTTTTTGATGCGCTTGATTTCAATTTCATGTTAACTCCTGAAGGGATCAGAACACTTTTCTGCCGTTCGACAAGACGACTTCCACGTCAGAATAGCTCAGAACACTCGTTAGCGACCAGAGTGCCCTCCCCACCCTTTACTTTTTCGTCAGCAACCCCCATAACATGATTCACGATGAGCAAATCCAAAGCCCCGTCTCCCTTGTTTGATACTCTTGAAGAGATGCCGAATCCCTTCCGGCATCCACTGCGGAACCTGGATCATCTTTTGGATTCGCCACTGGAAAATGCACTCACCGATTACCAGTTCGCGTCGGAATTTCTCTACAGCTATCGGGGCAGCCCAGACACATTCTCCACCTATCGTCGGGAGCTGGAGCACTTCCTGCAGTGGTGCTGGCTGGTCGCGGGCAAGGCCGTTGCGACCGTTCAGCGTGAAGACATCGAGTCCTATCTCGAGTTCGCACGGCACCCTCCTCCTGCGTGGATCGGAGAGAAGAACGTTGCGCGTTTCATCACCCGAAACGGCGAACGCGCGGCAAATCCGGAGTGGCGCCCGTACGTGTGTGCCAATGGTCCCTACACGTGTTCTCAGTCAGCTCTGCAATCAGTGTTCAGCGTGTTGAGCAGCTATTTTTCGTTTCTGATACAGGAAAACCACATCAGCGCGAATCCAGTGTCGCAGATTCGCCAGAAGAGCAAGTTCATTCGCAAACATCAGTCCACCACTCAAGTACGGCGACTGTCGCCGCTACAATGGTCTTTCGTGATAGAAACCACAGAGGCGCTGGCAAAAGACAATCCGATTGTGCATGAGCGCACATTGTTCATCATGAATGCGCTTTTTGCTCTCTACCTGCGTATATCAGAGTTGGTAGAGACGCCGCGCTGGATTCCCCAGATGGGACATTTTCAACGGGATGCTGAAGGCAACTGGTGGTTCCTCACCGTAGGCAAAGGCAACAAGGAGCGTGAAATTTCGGTCAGCAACAGCATGCTGGACGCGCTGCGACGCTACCGCATTTCGCGCGGCATGCACCCCCTGCCCCAGCCAGGCGAGGCTACACCGCTGATACACAAGACCCGCGGAAATGGCGGCATCACCAGTACCCGGCAGATTCGCGGTATTGTGCAGCAATGCTTTGATATAGCCGAAGAAAAGCTGCGTTCAGACGGTTTCATTGAAGAGGCCGAGCGACTCTCTGCAGCGACCGTGCACTGGCTGCGCCACACGGGAATTTCCGAGGACGTGAAACACCGCCCTCGCGAGCATGTCCGCGATGACGCAGGACACGGTTCAAGTGCCATTACCGACCGCTACATTGACGTCGAGCGCGCCGAGCGCCACGCCAGCGCGAGACACAAGAAGATACAGGAGTGAACGCCATTGCAGCTTCCTGAATCCCATGTACAGGGGTAGACTCGACACATGAGATGAAAAGCTGGAAATGCAGGTATGGCATGGTTTATAAGACATTATCGAAATCACGAATGAGCAGCTAAAACAACGGTGCGGAACGCTATGAAGACATCTGAATTGACTCTTGACCGACACTCAGAAATCCTTACGCTGGCAGCGTACCGAAAGCTGGCGACGGCCATCAGTCTGATACTGGCCTGCGGTGCAGGGCAGGTCCTTGCGCAAGAGCCCGAAGTCCTCAATCCAGTGCTGGATGTCGAGTCGCTGTATGCGCCACTTGTTTCCGAGGAAGTGTATGGCAATACCGCGGCTGAATTGCTTGCAGAGCTCGAAGAGAAGCATTACTCCCGCGTCCTGTTCGACGACCAGTTCTCTGACAAAGTCTTTGATGCCTATATGAAGGCACTGGACGGCTCACGACTGTACTTCCTTCAGGAAGATGTGGACGCGCTGTCCATTTACAGCACCGCGCTTGATGACACACTGAAATCCGCCAACATTGATCCGGCTTTCGAGATCTACAATCTTTACCACAAGCGTCTGCTCGAACGACTCGTGTATGCAATTGATCAGGTTGAGAACCATCTGCCTTCTTATGATTTCACTGCCGAAGAAAGCATCGAAATCGACCGGGAAGAAGCGCCCTACGCGCTGACAACAGCCGAACTGGATGAGCTGTGGAGGCAACGGGTCAAGAACAGTGCTCTGAGCCTCAAGCTCGCCAATCTGGAAGTCGAAGAAATCAAGGAGCGGCTCAGCAAGCGTTACCGTACCCAGCTGAATCAGGTCCTCAAGACCAACAACCGCGATGTCTTCCAGTCTTATCTGGCCACAGTGGCCAGTACCATTGACCCGCACACCAGTTACTTCTCACCCCGGGACTCCGAGAACTTCAACATGGGTCTGCGCCTGTCTCTGCAGGGCATTGGTGCCCAGCTGACCAGCGAAGAGGAGTACACCAAGGTAGTGGAACTCATCAAGGGCGGCCCGGCGGAGCGTGGCAAGGAATTGAAGGCAGGTGACAGAATCATTGGCATAGCGCAGGGCGCGGATGGCGAAATGAAAGATGTGATCGGCTTGCGTCTGGATGATGTCGTCGACCAGATTCGAGGCGAAAAAGGCACCGTTGTGCGCTTGAATGTAATCCCGGCAGAAGCCACAGGCGAAACTCAGGCGCACGTCGTCGCGATTACCCGGGACACCGTCAAGCTTGAAGATCAGTCCGCCAAGAAAGAAGTACTGGAAGTTACCTACAACGAAGGTGTCTACAAAGTTGGCATCATCAAGTTGCCCACGTTCTATTTCGACTTCGAAGCGGCCTCAGCTGGACAGCCCGATTACAAGAGTTCCACGCGCGATGTGAAAGTACTGCTGGAAGAACTAAAGGCCGAAGGCGTGGATGCCATTGTGATGGACCTGCGGGACAACGGCGGTGGTTCACTGACCGAAGCGAATGATCTCGTAGGCCTGTTCATTGATACCGGCAATACCGTGCAGATCCGTTATTCCGGTCTGCGCAACGGCTTCGTGCGAGCCTATGGCGATGGCAATCCGGAAGTCACATACGATGGACCGCTCGGCGTTCTTGTGAACCGCGCCAGTGCCTCAGCGTCAGAAATCTTCGCGGGTGCCATTCAGGATTACCAGCGCGGTATCATTCTCGGTGGCCAGACCTTTGGCAAAGGTACCGTGCAGGAAATCATCCCGATGGAGTATGGTCAGGTGAAACTGACGCGCTCCAAGTTCTACCGAATCTCCGGTGCCAGCACTCAACATCGTGGTGTGATGCCCGATATTCTTTTCCCTGATCGTTATCAGGCTATTGAAGAAATGGGCGAAAGCAATCTGGACGGCGCCCTTCCCTGGGACACCGTACGTCCAGTGGAGTACAACACCTATTTCCCGATCAAGGACATCCTGACGGACCTGCAAGTCAAGCACGACGAGCGTGTGTCCAGCGATCCGGATTTCATCTACCTGGCAGAGCAGATTGAACGCTCGCGCGAGATGCGAGAGCGCACTCTTCTTTCGTTGAATGAAGAAGCGGTCCGCAAGGAGCGTGACGATAACCGTCTGGCGGAATTCAATGCCAACAATATGCGTCTGTTCCTGAAAGGCCTGCCAATGGAAGAGTGGAAAGAGCCTACCGAAGACGAGCTCGATCCCGATGCAGTGGCAATCACCACTCCGGAAGAGACTGCAGCTGAAGAGGAAGCGCAGGAAGACGATCCTTTGCTAGTGGAAAGCAGCTATATTCTGATCGACATGGCCCAGATGCTTGGCAGTCCGATGACAGCCGATGCCAGCGCGGGGAGTAATCTGAGCGCATCAAGCCTCTGATTCAGCCTGTTGTCCATAGTGACCACCCAAGAAAAAGGCCCTCTTCGTGAGGGCCTTTTTCATTGCAGGATGACTCCTTAACGGTTCAGGTCCCAAGACGATAACGCAGCTTGATTACCAGTTCGCTGCCCAGCGGGTTCTCCCAGGAGTTGTCGAACAGTTCATCGAAGGCCATCAGCGCACTGCGTTTGTTGTCGCCTTTGGTGTACACAATGAACAGATCCGACAGGGGTGCAATCTGCCAGCGGTAACGCATCTGGAAATTGAGCTGCGACAATCCAAAACTGTCTGTGGGGCCAGCCGGCTTGGCTGACAGCTTTACCAGGTCGCGATTCTTGGTCGGCAAGTGCGCTGGCAATGTGTAGAACTCATCTTCGTCGGCCTCGATACCTACCCACTGCAAGGACATGCTCAACTGCTGCCGTGCGGTCAGGAAGTAGTCCATGCTCATGTCGAAACGCCACTGCTCTGCCTGGAATGTCGTAAAATTCTGACGTTCCTGGTGCAGAAGCCAGCCATCGCGATCGTCGTAACTGAGTTCAGCATTCAGGGCAATATTGTCCTGCGGTCGCCAGGTAATGCCTGTGTTGACCCCTGCACTATTTCCCCCTTCAAACTCACCTGAAGTATTCATCCCCACGGTATAGCTGACCGGACGTGCGGTATTGGTCTGGTAGCTCAGGTTGAAGTTGTTGCGCTCCGCTGTCGCGAAGGTGCCATTGCCGAAGCTGTTCTGGTCATCGTAGCGCTTGGGGAAGTGCTGGAGGCCGATATTGACCCGGGCCAGATTGTTAAGAGTCACATTGGCAGCGAGTACCGGGAAGGCATTGTTGGTGCGGTCTCCGTTGGAATTCTCTTCGTAGCGCAGGAAGGGATTGAAACGAAAGTTGCGCACCAGCTTCAGGTCTGATTTCACCCATTCGAAGCGGTACCACAGCTCGCGGGAATCATTGCGCTCCTGAAAACCGAAGTCGTTCACATGAAATTTTTCGTCCAGATAGGTCATCTGGAAAGTATGACGCAGGCCCTGACGGGGAGTGTAGACGATGTCGGCAAATGCGCCTTTGCCCTGCCCCCGCTCGTCGGTATCGGTGGAAATGATCTGACCGTCTACGTTCCAGCGACCACCAGTTACCAGGTAGTGGAAATCCACTGCATGCACTTCAGCATCCGAAACGGGGTGCTGCACGAGTGAGCCCATATACCCAAGCCCCCTGTATGCTGCGCCAATATTGTCTTCGTAAATCATGCGAAAAGTGCCGAAATCACGGCCATCCTGAGAGAAGCGCTGGCCGCCGGCGGCGAACTCGCTTTCATCTTCGATCGCTGTCATCACGCCATAACGGACGGCACCAACCTGCCCCGTCATCTTGACCGCTCCCAGCAAGTCAGCTGGACGAATGCGTTCGCGCGTGGGCAGGCTGATACCGGCAGGCAGCGCTGGCGCTCTGGGACGTGCACCAATGCGTCGCGTGTTCACGATGGACAGCCGCTTGCCGTTGGCGCCGGTGGAACGCGGTGTGGTATTGAAGATTTCCTGACCTTCCTGGAAGAACAAGCGCTTTTCAGGGAAGAATGTTTCGTTGGCTGTCAGATTGACCACCACGTTGTCTGACTCTGTGGAGCCGAAGTCAGGATTGACGGCGGCTGTCATTTGAAAATTGCTTGAAGGTCGCCAGAAGACATCGAAACCGGCTTTGTAGTTGGTTTCACTGTCAATTTCGTCGAAAGTAGAAGACGCGTAAGGAAATACGCTCCACTGCTGGCGCACATCGACACCTGCCAGTTGCAGCAGCGGAAGATTGCTCATGAAAATGGAGTCGGACTCGGGAATCGCCGGCCAGGCCCAGGTTTGATTCAGAAAGGCGACCTTGCGCTCGGTGTATACGCCAATGTTGCGAACACCATCCTCGCGAGGCATTGCCATCTGCCCCCATGGTACGAAGAATTCCGCAGACCAGCCCCTATCCGTCTGAGCCGTAGCGCCGTACCAGGCGCCATCCCATTGAGTGGAGTATTGACGCTCGGGAAGGATGGTGCCGTCAGCCTGATTGTCTCCCAGCGCGAGCGTCATCCAGTAGCCAAACAGGCCCTGGCCTGAGGTATCCAGTGTCATCGATACGGTGTCGCGGTTGATTGCCAGATTGTCGCGCGTGCTTATGCGCTGCACGATGCTTTCAGCCGGTTGTTCCATATCGAAGGACACATAGAGACCACGCTCCGTGTAGAAGAAGCGCACCAGCGTGGTGTATGGCACTCCTTCAAGTGTATCGGGATCAATGACACGCATCTGATTGATTGCATCAACACGCCCCCACACCGCTTCATCAATGCGACCATCCACATCAACATCGGCGTCACTGTGGTCATGACGCTGCAAAGCAATTGTCTCATGGTCGTTTATCGCAAGTTGCACAGGAGTCACGCCGCCCGCGGCATTCTGTGCATGAAGTAAATTGGAGGTGGTCAGACAGGCAATGACTGCCGGTAGTGCAGTTCGGTAATTCAAACGCTTCACCCTGAGTAGAATTTTTAAGGAATAACGCTGAGCAAGCCACACTCAGATGGAAAAAAAGATGCAGGATAAACGGCTGCCGTCAAAGCGTCCACCAAAGTGACCTATTGTCACACTCTCTCATTCCAGGGGCGCACAATCGTCGCCAAGGTAACCTCCTCCTCCGCAGTAATCCACATGTTGCAATTGAATATGCAGTCCATCTGGGTCAGAAAAATAAAGCTCGGGTGTACCTCCTTCCGCACCACCACGATTGGGCATGCGCAAACTTATCCAGTGCGACATTGCTGGCGTCACAGCAGTGTCCTGCCGTGCAGAAAGACCAAACTCCGTGAGCACTGCCAGTATCCGTTCAACATTGAAATCGGTGACACTGAGGCTGACGTGATCAATACGCGCTGGATTGCTGGGCACTCCCTCCTGTGCCCCGCCTACAAACATCAGGAATTGACGGCCATCCCCCACACCGATAGTGGGCATTGTTGGCCCTTGGTATGACTGATAACGCAGACCGAAAAGATCCATGTAGAACTGATTGGCGGCGGGAGCATGTGTCATGTAATTGGTGAAATGATTGATTTCCTGCAATTGCAGCAACCCGCCAGCCGGTGCCGCCTCGAGCGTATCGCAGTCACCATTGGCTGATCCACAGAAGGTGTTGCTGCAAAGCTGCAGCAACAAACCTTCACGGTCAGTAAAAAACACACCAGCATCAGCGCTGCCTGCGGCCCAGTAGTGCATGGCTGCATTCAACAAGGCTTCACTGGCCGGTGGCTGGGCCGCACGTTGCAATCCTTGCGCTTCGAGCTGCACCGAAATAGTGCCAGCCTGGCTTGGCGGAACACTCAGGCCAATATGATTGATACCCGGCGCCTCTCCCGGGAGACAGGGCTGCAGCGACAGGAACTGAGGACCTTCTCCGATGCGCAGACAAATCGCGTCACCATTGCGAGCCTGAACAGGCATACCAAACAACGACTGATAGAAGTCCAGTGAGCGCTGCACATTAGTGACACGAAGTGCGAAACAGTGCAGCTTTTCGACTGCAATGCTCGAAGGTGAGTTCTGCGCACTGACATTCAGAGACAGAGGGCTCAATGCCAGAAATTGCAGCAAGCGCCGACGCAGTGGTTCCTGGATGGAGATTTCAGCGTCGTGATGGGGCGTGTATTCATTTGTTGTTTTCATTATCATTCACCCGAGACGGATTCAATTGAGTTTGGCGCGGGATTGCGCTCGGACTATAGCGCGCAGTGGCGCGCTCACACAATGGAATGCTTCTGCCGCATATCCAGACCTTCACACCTTTTCATAACGGAATTCAACATGTACTTCGACCTGGATTCTCCCCTGGCAAAAACTGTTGCAAGGGCCATTGCCGCTGCCTCCTTTCTAAGCATGTTCGGACTCGCGCAGGCACAGACCACCTTGATCACCGATGTGCATGGCTACACAGTGAATGGGCAGCGTGAACTCGTAACATTCTCGGCTCTGCAGTTCACAGGAGCGACGATAGACCGCGTTTTTGCGGCCGATGAACCATTGCCAGACACTCAGGGGCTAACCGTCATTGACGGCGAAGGCAAGACACTCATTCCCGG
>CAISYX010000313.1 GCA_903889815.1 uncultured Gammaproteobacteria bacterium | reverse complement strand
TCCGGCAACAGGCTCTCTGGACTACCAGATACTGACAGTCGACAATCCGCTGGATCACGATGTCTGGGTGCGGGCTGTACAGATCGTCCCGAGTGATCGTCAGGTACTGCATCACGCCATCGCAACCTTCGGCCAGAAGGATGAGCCCAACGGCATGGACCTGGGAACACCCATTGGTGACGCGCTGCTGCAGTCGCAGTTGATGACCTTCGTGCCCGGCAACGAGGTCTACGAGTATCCGCAGGGTACGGGCGTGCTGGTGCCAGCGGGTGCTACTTTCTTCAGCCAGATGCACTACACCACCTATGGGCGCGAGACCGTGGACCAGACCCGCATCGGCCTTTACTTTGCGGAAGAGCCGCCAGAGTTCACGTTGCAGCATTACGCCATTTTGAATGTGGACATTGAGATAGCGCCAGGTGAAGGCAGGGATGAAGAGAAGGCCTATTACCAGTTCCAGAAAGATGTGGTCGTGTACAGCCTGTTTCCCCATGCCCATTATCGCGGGCGCAGCTCGACGTTTTCGGTAGTCTATCCCGATGGCCGCGAAGAGCTGGTGCTGTCAGTGCCGAATTATGACTTCAACTGGCAGCGCTACTTCCAGTTGGAGGAACCCCTGGAGGTGCCGGCGGGAACCCGACTGATCCACACCATGGTGTATGACAATTCACCCAGCAATCTCAGCAATCCTGATGCCGAGGCGCAGGTAAGCTTTGGCGAGCAGACCTGGGAGGAAATGCTGTACGGGGGCGTGTCCTTCCGTTATGCCAACAAGGCCGACGACGTGCGCGAAATCAACAAGCAGGAATATGTCACCAGTCTGAGTATGGGCTTCATGGACAAGAATCTGGACGGCAAGATCGAACTGAACGAAATGCCTGAGCGGGCTCGTCAGAGACTGGCCATGGCATTCCTCGTGATGGACAAGGACAAGACAGGGGGGCTGGAGTTCACTGAGTTTCATCAAATGATGAATACACAGAGGCAGCGGCCTGCGGCCGGGGGCGGGCAGAGGCAGCAGTAGTCAGTTCGCGGGCTTGCCCGCGAACATTCTGCGCAATTACTTACACCCTCTCCGTCGGCACCGCCGTGAAGCGATAATTCTTCATCGGCAGTTCCCTTACACGCTGGCCCGTCAGGATATACACCGCGTTCGCCACAGCAGCGGCGATCGGCGGTGTCGCCGGTTCGCCCAGTCCTCCCAGTGCCGCGCCAGACTCGATGGTCACCACGTCAATCTCCGGGGAATCCTGCAGGCGCACCATCTCATAGTCGTTGAAATTGCGCTGCACTACTGCACCCTTGTCGATGGTGATTTCGCCATACAGTGCCGCGGTCAGTCCGAAAATCACGCCGCTCTCTGCCTGCGACCTCACGGTGTCAGGGTTCACGGCGCGACCGCAGTCGATTGCGCAGGTCACACGGTGCACTTTGACTTCCCCGCTTTCGGTAATCGACACCTCGGCCACCTGCGCCACGATACTCCCGAAGCTCTCCTGCAGTGCGATGCCCTGAGCGTGTCCTGCGGGCAGGTTGCGTTCCCAGCCGGCCCGGTCCGCGGCCGCTCTGAGAACGGCTGCGTGGCGGGGTTTGTCAGCCAGCATGTTCAGGCGGAACTGATAGGGGTTCTGCTGTGCCTGATGCGCCAGTTCGTCCACGAAGGATTCCATGAAGAAGGTGTGCTGGGAGTGTGCCACGCTGCGCCATGCTCCGAAGGGCACATGGGTTGGACTTTCAGCGTAGGCAATGGACTGGTTGGCAATGCTGTAGGGCGTATGCGCTGCCTCGGCGGGTTCATTCTTGCCGATGTAGTGGTTTTCCCAGGCAGTCACGTTGCCGCTGGCGTCGAAGGCAGCACGGAACCGACTGGTGACGGCGGGTCGGTAATAGTCCTGCTGCATGTCGTCTTCACGACTCCAGACTGTCTTCACCGGCACATCGAACAGCATCGCGATGCGCGTTGCCTGATCTATGGTATTGGTCGAGGTAGGAAGGCGTCGGCCGAAGCCACCTCCAAGGTAGAACGCGTGCACGGTCACGGCGTTCTCGTCCATGTCAGCAATGCTGGCTACACGACCACGTATGCCCAGATTGTCCTGCGTTCCCGTCCAGACATCGCAGCGGCCTTCGTGGAAATGCACGGTGCAGTTCATGGGCTCCATGGCGGCATGGGCCAGGAAGGGGACGCGGTAAGTTGCTTCCACAACGCTTGCCGCACCAACTATTGCAGCTGCTGTGTCGCCCGCCTCGACATCTTCGCTCAACTCTCCCTGCAGCGCCTGATCGTATTGGGCATAAATGGTCTGCGTGGACACGGCGTCATTGGCAGAGCTTGCGAAGCTGACGGGCATGGCGTCCAGAGCCTGCTTTGCACGCCAGTAGCTGTCCGCCACCACGGCTACTGCATCCTCCATCTCCACAACTCGCAACACGCCCCGGCGCTGCAGCGCTGCCGTGCTGTCGACAGACGCCAGCTTGCTGCCAAAAACGGGAGCTGTCTTGACAGCGGCATAGAGCATGCCTGGCAGCCTGGCATCAATGCCGTATGCGGCAGTGCCATCAACCTTGGCGGGAATGTCGATACGCGGTATGGGCTTGCCCATCAGCGTGAACTGTGCGGGCTGCTTGAGCACAGGATAAGCCGCCGGTTCAAACAGCGCGGCGTCGCTGGCCAGCTCACCATAAGTCAACGAGCGGCTGGTGGCGGCGTGGTGGACATGGCTCAGGCGCGTGGTCAATTCCGCTTCCGGTACCCCCAGACGCGCTGCCGCAGCCTTCACCAGCATCTCGCGCGCAGCCGCCCCGGCAACGCGCATGCCTTGTTCGCCAGTGAACCGAACGGAACTGCTGCCGCCGGTGATCTGCATGTTCATGATTTCGGCCACTTTCATCGTGGCGGACGTGGCCATGCCGTCGAGGAAACGGGGAATGCTGACGCCCAGCGACGTGGCGAAGCCCTTGATAAGCACCCCGTTGGCGAACAGGTCGGTGGCCGGTGCCTGCTCCACGTTGACCAGATCCCAGTCTGCATCCAGCTCGTCGGCAGCCATCATGGGCAGTGCAGTAAGAACGCCCTGTCCCATCTCGGAGTGCGGCACAATCACGGTGACTGTATTGTCCGGCGCAATTCTTAACCAGGTAGTCAGGAATGGCGGCTCGTTACCGGCAAGGGCCGCGTTGGCAAGCTGGTGCTTGCTCGGACGGGTCGTGGCGTAGCCGAGCAGCAGGCCGCCGCCCACAACAGTCGTGCCCAGCAAAAAGCGTCGTCGGTTCATCTTCATGGAATTCTCCTGGGGCCTCAGGCTGTCGTGGATGTCAGAGAGCGGATGGCTGTGCGAATGCGCGGGTAAGTGCCACATCGGCACACATTCGTGATGGCGCCATCGATCTCGGCGTCGGTGGGTGCGGGGTTGGCGGCGAGAAGCGCCGACACCGCCATGATCATGCCGGACTGGCAGTATCCACACTGTGGGACCTGATGCTCGATCCAGGCTTGCTGAACCGCAGTCAATCCGCCTGCAGCGTTTACTGCCAGGCCCTCGATGGTGGTGATGTCCGCGCCTTCGACCGCACTGACAGGCGTGACACAACTGCGCACGGCGTTGCCATTGATCTGCACTGTGCACGCTCCGCAGGAGGCTATGCCACAGCCAAACTTGGTGCCGACAAGGCCCAGTTCATCGCGCAGTGCCCACAGCAGGGGCATGTCCGCTTCGATATCCAGTTCGTGTGCGCTGCCGTTCACTCGAAAACGTGCCATGACTATTCCCCTGTGTTGAATGTGGAGTGTGCGTGGAAAGAGATTGACTGCGGACCTGTGTATTCCGCTCTGTGGATTGGGGGCAGCGTATAGGAGTTCCCGATGCGCGGCAATTTCGGTCCGGCGCATCCGCAGGCAGATACTGGCGGATTTCTGAAATTGCAGGAATCATGCAGAAGAGTATTCAAAAAGCCCGCAGGGCGTTTCAGATTGTCGTTGACTCATAGGGGATTCCGGCGAAAATAGCCCGGCGTCGCATGCAGACGCGGATGCTCAAAGACACCGATTCGACGACACATTGGCGAACAGACAACAAATGAGGAAAACATGAAAAAATTCTACAAGGGCTTGATGATCGCGGCAGCTGCATTGTTCCTGGCCGCCTGTGCTTCCACACCGGCTAACCCATTCGTTGGTGGCTGGGATGTCACCATTGATACACCGGTTGGTGTATTGAATGCAGCGATCGACATTACCCCGGACCTGGCAGGCACCATGTCTTCCGGTGAAATGGGTTCTGCCACGCTGACTGGCGTGACCGTGGAGGAAAATGCTGTGAGTTTCCAGACCACCATCGACGCACAAGGCCAGTCTCTGACTCTGCGATTCTCGGGTACCATCGACGGCGATTCTCTGGCTGGCAATTTCGACACTGACTTCGGTGCAATTGCCGTTACAGGCGTGCGACGCTAGGAAGTTACGCCGTCCAGGTATAGTGGTCTTCCGGATAAGCGGACGACCACTGTCCACTTGCCCACTACCTGCTTAACCAATTGTCCCAGAATTCCCGGCGCAAAATCGACTTGTCGCGAATTCTGCTCGATCCGTCTGCCTGATCAGAATCGCTCGACCCTGGCCCTTGCCCAATCTTCGGCGTACTCCTCCGGAATGCTGGTCGTCAGCAGCTGGCTGTCACTCAAGGGCTTGTAAATTTGATCGAAATGCTTCAGATCCTTGCCCACGCGCTGGAAGAGATCGGACGCCTTGATCATCTCGGGGTCGTCGTAGCCCAGTGCTCCACACAATTCCAGAAAGGCTTCGACAGTGCCGTGCTGGTAACTGGCAGCGCGACGAGACTTGTCTTCTACATCCACCGCCCTGCCCCGGACCGGGTCCTGTGTGGCGATCCCTGTCGGGCAGTTGTTGGTATTGCATACCTTCGATTGAATGCAGCCGATGGCCAGCATCATTGAACGCGCTGCGTTCACGGTGTCAGCCCCCACGGCAATCTTGCTGAGCATGTCAAAGCCCGTGGCCGTTTTACCGGCGCTGATGATGCGGATCTTGTCCCGCAGCCCTGCTCCTCGCAGCACGTTATCGACAAAATAGGTCGCTTCAAGGCAGGGCATGCCCAGACGGTCGGAGAACTCCACTGGTGCAGCTCCGGTGCCGCCCTCGGCGCCGTCCACCGTGATGAAATCCGGCAGGATACCCGTTGCCAGCATGGCCTTCACGATGCCCATGAATTCATGCTTCTTGCCGATGCACAGTTTGAAGCCTGTGGGTTTGCCGCCGCTCAGATCGCGCAGACGCTTCACGAAGGCAAGCAGGCTCTGTGGAGAGTTGAATTCCGGATGATTGGCAGGGGATGACACTGTCTTGCCGACCTCCACCAGCCGGATCCTGGCAATCTCCTCGGTCACTTTTGCGCCGGGCAAGACGCCTCCATGGGATGGCTTGGCCCCCTGGGATATCTTGATCTCGATCATCTTCACGACGTCCGGCCTAGCATTGCGTGCAAAGGCTTCGTCATTGAATGAGCCATCCAGATTGCGACAGCCGAAGTATCCCGTGCCAATCTGCCAGATCAGGTCACCACCATGTTTCAAGTGATGCGAGCTGATGCTTCCTTCTCCGGTATTGTGAGCAAAACCACCGATCGCGGCGCCTTTGTTCAAGGCCTCGATCGCGTTGCCGCTGAGTGCACCGAAACTCATCGCTGAGATATTCAGGAGCGAGGCACTGTAAGGTTTGCTGCACTGCGGGCCGCCGATGAGTACTCGGGATTTTTCCTCGGGCACTGTGGTGGTCTGAATGGAGTGGAAGACGGTGAGATAGCCCTCAGACATCAAGTCCTGTTCGGTGCCAAAGGGCAGCGTGTCGTTCAGACCCTTGGCGCGGCGGTAAATCAGGTCGCGGGCTTCGCGGTTGAACGGGGCTTCTTCCAGATTGCTGGCGATGAAGTACTGGCGAATCTCCGGTCGAATACTCTCCAGCAGATAGCGCAGATTGGCAAACACCGGGTAGTTCTTGCGCAGATTGCTGTCGCTCACATACATGTCGTGCAGGCCGATGCCGAAAAAGGCCAGTGCACACCCAAAGAAGATGACCGGCCCGGGATGCTCGGCGAGCGCCTTCGGAGTCAGAGCACCGTTGGTCGCCACCCACACCGTGTAGAACGCCACAGGTATCCAGAGGATACTGGTGATCCAGAAGAAACGAACAGTCGGAGTCATGGCAGCAATTTCCTTTGGCAGAGCAAGCAAAAATACAGTGTGTTCCTTCTGGCGACTCAGGGGCACTTCGGACCGGTGCTTCAGTTAGATGGCGAACTGCGGATACCGCCTCCGATCGTGTAGTTCCAGTCAATCGTGGCGCGTTCACGCAGCAGATTGTGCCCAGTTTACCGAGAGGTCAGGTGACTGTCTTCGCTGCTGAAGCGATCGTCTTCATGGGCGGCTCGGGTCAGAATAAAGGAATCAGGTAACAGGTTGTCCTAGGCTACCTGCGCCAGTGCCGTGGATATTGAACCGGCAACAAGCAGGGCGAGGAGGGGGAAGCGAAACCGAGGAGAATGAAAAGCCATTTGAACATCCTTTGTTGTTGATTTGCCTTAAATTTGAACAACGGCATTCTACAAGCAGGCATCCCGAATGGCTAACATCGCCGCAAGGAAGAAGGGGGGAGCAATTGCTTGCTGCCCCCTTCTCGTTCATCTCACCTTCTGCGGCAGTCAGAAATCAGGCTGCCAATCAAGAGAGACCCAGAACTGGCGGCCCCATGGTGAATGCAGTCGGCTTTCGAAACCACCAAGGATCGGGAGGCGCTGCGGCAACTGGTTGAACAGATTGCTGATGCCGGCGCTGACCGTGATCTCACTGTCGAGGTAGTCACTGAACACGTAGGCATACTGCGCATTCACTACGGTCTGTGACTCAATCAGCCTGTCAGCCTTGTAGCCGGTCAGAAGATTGTTCACTTGATCGTCAAACGTCACATGGTGCGTGTAATTGGCGCTGACAGAGGCGCTTTGCTGACCCATGAACCAGGCAAGCCGAAGATTGGCCTTGACCTTGGGCAACGGAGGCACAATCCCCGTGGTAGCGTTCTGCTTGCCGAGAGCGTCCTTCACGCCACCGGTCAGGTCTTCATACCGGTAGTCGGTGTAGTAGGACGCTGTCAATGTCGTTTCAAAGTTGCCCCAGTTCGCCGTGTCATAGGAGTAGCG
>CAISYX010000312.1 GCA_903889815.1 uncultured Gammaproteobacteria bacterium | reverse complement strand
GCACCTATTTCGGCGGCAACCCGGCTCTGGCCCCGCAGGAGTCCAAGGGCGACACCTACGGCTTCGTCATCGACGTGCCATTCGTGGAAGGACTGAGTGTGAACGCCGACTGGTGGCGCATTCGCCGCAGCGACCTGCTGGGTCAGCGCAGCGTGGCGCAGATCAACGAGAGTGACGTGGCCCTGCTGGCCGCGTACACGCAGCAGCAGCGCGCGGCCGGCGTGGCCATCGGCAACATCGATCTGGGCAGCGGCACGGCGAACTACAAGGGCGATCCCGATGTGCAGCGTTACGCGCTGACGCCGGAAGACATTGCCGCGTTCGCTGCCTACAACGCCGCCAACCCGGGCAAGCAGGTTGCTGCTGCCGGGCGCACGTTCTCACGCAACCAACCGTTCCTGAACCTGTCCTCCAGTGAGCACAGCGGGGTCGATCTTGGCTTCCGTTACGAGCTGCGTGGTCTTTCCATCGGCGACCTGGTGTTCAGTTCCGAGTGGGCGTACATGGACATGGCGGAGACGACCCTGTCCCCGGCCAACGTGGCCCCGACCATCAACAATCTCATGCTGGCCTCCGGCGCTGCCGAATGGCGCAGCACCAGCAACATCTTCTGGCGCAAGGATCAGTGGAATGCCGGTCTGGGCATCTACCACGTGGGCGAAACCCATGATGGTGGTGCCACGACCACACAGGCGATCTATGACAGTCTTGGGCAGCCGGACTACATCGAGCCCTTCTTCACGCAAGGCCGTACCATTTATCGGCGGGTGATCGACAGTGTCGTCACCTACAACCTGTCTGTTGGCTATCAGTTCACGGGTTCCAGCAACGCGATGCTGCGCGATACCCGCGTGCGTTTCGGCGTGATGAACCTGACTGACGAAGAACCGCCGCTGGCAGCGGACAACTTTGGGTATGATCCGTCCGTAAGCCAGTCGATGCTGACCGGCCGCAGCTGGAATCTGCAAGTCACCAAGAGGTTTTGAGCATGCACACACTGTCACGACGCAGTCTGTTGAAGGGTGCAGTCGCCACGGCCGGCGTTGCCGCCACCGGTCTGGCCGGCCGCGTGTTCGCGGCGGAGCAGGGCGATGAGGCCCTGCGCACCGCCTACCGCGAATGGCTGGGCTCGCTGCCCGCTGCGCCTGCACCCGAGCTGACCCGCCATGGACTGGTGGGCACTGAGCTTGAACGCTGGCACATCATGGAGGCCAATCAGGGCGTGGCCGTGGATGCCGAGCATTTCTACGGCATCGGCAACCACGCGCTGGTCAAGCACCGCAAGGACACCGGCGAGCGCGTGGCCGAGTGGTTCGGCCCCCGCAATGGCGCCATCATCCACCTGAATTCCGGGTGGCTGGACGGCGACCGACTGGTGCTGTCGCACTCCAATTTCTCGCAGCTGCCCATGGCCAGCTCGCTGGAAATCTACGATGCGCGTACGCTGCAGCCGCTGGAGAGTCATGCGCTGGGCCTGCGTCTGGGGTCGCTGACCTGGGCCGTGCGCCGCGACGGCTTCTGGTGGGCCTGCTTCGCCAATTACAACGACGGTGGCACCACGCCGGGCTTCGACCAGCGCTGGACCCACGTGGCGAAATTCAACGACGACTGGCAGGAACTGCAGGCCTGGCTGTTCCCGCCGCAGGTCATTGCCACCTGGGGCGACAGTGCCTGCTCGGGCGGCGACTGGGGCGACGACGGCCTGCTTTATGTCACTGGTCACGACCTGCCCGAGCTGCATGTGCTGCGCATTCCAAAACAGGGCGTAACGCTGGAATACGTGACCACCATCGACGTGCCCTTCGAAGGCCAGTCCTGGGCGTGGGATCGCAGTGCGGTGGGTGAGCGCGTGATCTACGGCATCAGCCGTGCGCGCCAGGAAGTGATCGCGGCGCGCATCCCCGAGGTGCCCGCCACTCTGTAGGGGCGGGCTTGCCCGCGAACCCGCCGCCATGGATGGCGGCACTTTTCCAATACCGCACGCTGTACCAGCCTCTCCTGACACCTTTCCGATTCTTCTGCGAAGCAAGCATTCGCGCGTTCCCGATTTTCTGCCTATACCAGATGTGCCCCCGACTGCTTTTGCACTCGTTGAGCGCCTTAAAGTCTAATTAACTTATATTTTTGCTTATTATGAGTGAGCCAAATACAATCCTCTGGTCGAAACGTTCGCTGCGACAACTTCGCAAGCTGCCAGCAAGCGATGCGCAGGTGATTTACCGGGAAGCCGGTCAACTGAAGTCCTTTCCGGATTGTCAAAACATCAGGCGATTGAAGAGTCACGCCTGTCAGTATCGTCTGAGGGTTGGGAGATACCGCCTTTTGTTTGACTTCGACGGAGAAGTAAAAATCGTCAGCATCGAGGAGGTGAGGATACGAGATGAAAGCACTTATTGATGTTCAGATCATCAGGCAGGAAGGCCGGCCCATGTTCGCTGTGCTTCCCTACCATCAGTACCTCGCGCTTGCCGGGTTGAATGACGACTCTGATGTGTACATTCCCCATGAGGTCATCGGGCTGTGTGTCGAGAAAGGCATGAGTCTGCTCGCCGCGTGGCGCACGCACAAAGGGCTCAGTCAAAGTGAGCTGGCGGAACGCCTGGGTATCACGCAGCCTGGTGTCGCGCAAATGGAACGACCGGGCGCGAAACTGCAAAAGAGAACGCTGGAGAAGGCGGCGACTGCACTGGGATTGGCGGTGGGGCAGTTAGAGGAGTGAAGGGAAGTGTTTTGTTCGTGAAGTGAATTTTGAACAGGACTTTAAAAAATCTTGTCCATAGCGTTAGTACGAGGTTCACAAAGCCTTGGTACGAGATTCGAGAGTCCTTAATACGAGTTTGGTGACACGTCAATACGAGATTCGCGAGCCATATCAGCCCCTCGGCGCCTCACACCGGACTCAACAAACACTCCACATACTCCGGCACCAGCGTGCCGGCCTTGCCGTAGCGGTGTTCGTCAAAACTGGACCCCGTCGTCTCCAGATTCAGTTCCACCGTGTGCGCGCCGCTGAGCTTGGCGCTCTGGTAGAAGCCGGCCGCCGGGTAGACATTGCCCGAGGTGCCGATGGACAGGAACAGGTCGCAGGTGGCCAGCTCGCGGTTGATCTGTGCCATGTGCAGCGGCATCTCGCCGAACCAGACGATGTGCGGGCGCAGGTTGCCGGGGGTCTGACAGCAGCGGCACAGGGTGTCGAAGCTCAGGTCGTCGCGCATGTCGAACACCAGATCGCTTTCCGTGCAACGCATCTTCAGCAGCTCGCCGTGCATGTGCAGCAGATTGCGGCTGCCGGCGCGCTCATGCAGGTTGTCCACGTTCTGGGTGACCAG
Organism: uncultured Gammaproteobacteria bacterium; assembly: GCA_903889815.1. Classification (GTDB taxonomy): domain Bacteria; phylum Pseudomonadota; class Gammaproteobacteria; order Pseudomonadales; family Pseudohongiellaceae; genus UBA5078. The sequence continues at coordinate 3,300 of CAISYX010000312.1, read as the reverse complement.
CAGAAACTCGCCGTGGAAGGCGTGCTCCAGGCGCGCCAGTGCGGTGTGGGCGGCGTTGGGACGGATGTCGTCCTGCAGCAGTTGCCGGCGGCGCTGGTTGTAGAAGTGATGCACGAGCTGGGGGTTGCGGGCGAAGCCTTCAGGAGTGGCGACGTCGTCGATGCGGTGGTTCTCCCACAGGCCGTCGCTGGCGCGGAAGGTGTTGATGCCGGATTCGGCGGATATGCCGGCGCCGGTCAGCACGACGATGGAATTTACGGGACGTCTCATGGGGCTTGATTCTATCTGCTTGCCGCCGCGCCGGACAGGGCCGCGACAACGGACGTTGTGTATCCCTCAGCGTTCCTCTTGATGCGGCGAGACGGCCAGGGCGCGAGTGCCCTGGGTGCATCCTGGCATGGGTGGGGGCGGGCTTGCCCGCGAGGTGTGGCACTGGACCGGAAGTCTGCTGCGCGGGAGGAGGTTTGCAGACCGTCGCCCGCCAGGGATGGCGGGCGCCGAGCTTACAGGGATGTACTTGCAGCGTGTTTGCAAACCTCCTCCCGGGCAGCAGACACCTGTAGCGGCACTCGTTCGCGGGCAAGCCCGCTCCCACGCAGGCCAAGACACACCCCAGGCAATCCACCGGTCCGCTCGCCGCGTAATGTCCGGCGTGTTTTAATGGCCGCCCATCCCGGGCCGCACGCCCACAGGAGACTACCCATGACCTTTCCCGCCCTCGGCGCTCCCGCCCCCGACTTCACCCTGCAGGACCAGCACGGCAATGCCGTCAGCCTGAGCCAGTTCCGAGGCAGCAAGCAGGTGCTGCTGTATTTCTATCCCAAGGCGATGACCCCCGGCTGCACCGTGCAGGCCTGCGGGTTGCGCGATGTGAGGGGAGAACTCGACGCTCTGGACACCGTGGTGCTGGCGCTGAGCCCCGACCCGGTGAAGAGCCTGAAGAAGTTCGCCGAACGCGATGGCCTGCACTTCACGCTGCTCTCTGACGCCGATCACGCCGTGGCCGAGCAATATGGCGTGTGGGGCCTGAAGAAATTCATGGGCCGCGAGTTCATGGGCATCCTGCGCACCAGCTTCCTGATCGACAAGCAAGGCAGGCTGGTGCATGTCATGGACAAGGTCACCACCAAGACGCACCACGACGACGTGCTGGCGCTGCTAAAGAGCGGACTCTGAGGGCGGATGAAGCTGCACTTCAAGCAATTCTCCGCACAAGGCACGCCGCTACTGGTCATGCATGGGCTGTTCGGCAGCCTGGGCAACTGGAGCTGGCAGTGCCGGCAGCTCAGCAAACACTTCGCCGTGTACGGACTGGACCTGCGCAATCACGGTACGTCGCCGCACAGTGACGAGATGGATTATCCGCACATGGCCGACGACGTGCTGGAGTTCATGGACGATCATGGCATTGCGCGTGCGCATCTGCTCGGGCACTCCATGGGCGGCAAGGTGGCGATGCAGGTGGCGCTGAGTGCGCCTGAGCGCGTCGATCATCTGGTGGTGGCCGATATCGCGCCCGTTACGTACGGCGGCGAGCACGACAACATCTTCGCGGGCCTGCTGGCCATCAATCTGGACACTCTGCAAAGCCGTACCGAGGCCGACCACCTGCTGGCGCCCTGCGAGCCTGACGAACTGGTGCGCCAGTTCCTGCTGACCAACTTGATGAAGAACCCCGAGGGCGGATTTCACTGGCGCATCAATCTGCCGGTGCTGCAGAACAATTACGAACGCCTGCGGGAGAAGCCGGCCGCGACAGGCCCCTTCCAAGGACCGACGTTGTTTGTCAAAGGCGCCTTGTCGAACTACATCACCGAACAACACCGCAATGACATCCTGGCGCGCTTCCCCCACGCGCGAACCAAGGTCATCATGCACACCGGGCACTGGCTGCATGCCGAGAAGCCCGAGACCTTCCATCGCATCGTGCTGCAATTTCTGAAACCGGACGCCCCATGACCGTACTGAGTGTGAACGTCAACAAGATCGCCCTGCTGCGCAATTCCCGTGGGCGCAATTTTCCCGATCTGCTGGTCTTTGTGCGACGCCTGATCGGCATGGGCGTGCGCGGCATCACCGTGCATCCGCGGCAGGACGAGCGTCACGTCACCCGGCAGGACGTGGCGGAAATCACCGCACTGCTGAAGAAGTTTCCCGGGGTGGAGTTCAACATCGAGGGTTACCCGTCGCCGGAGTTCATGGCCTTGATTGCGCGGGTGACGCCGGCCCAGTGCACGCTGGTGCCCGATGCGCCGGACCAGCTTACCTCCGACCACGGCTGGGACATTCCCCGTCAGGCTCCCTTGCTGCGCGAGGTGCTGGGCCAGCTGCGGGAGATGGGTGTGCGCAGCAGCGTGTTCCTCGACCCGGACGTCGAGCAGGTACGCCACGCGGCCGCCCTTGGAAAAGCCCAGGGGCCTGACCGCATCGAGCTGTACACCGAAGCCTATGCCAGCGCCTTCGGCACGGCGCGGGAAGACTCAGTGTTCGCGGCCTATCGCGCGGCGGCGACCGAGGCCACGACGCTCGGACTCGGGCTCAATGCCGGCCATGATCTGGACCTGCGCAATCTGGGGCGCTTCCTGACCATCCCGCTCATTCTGGAAGTCTCCATCGGCCACGCGCTGGTAGTGGAGTCGCTGGAGCAGGGGCTGGAAAACGTCATCCGTCAGTACCACGCCATCACCGGGGAATAGCCAGGCGTTCAGGTGCAGTTCAGTCGCGCAGCCTAGACTGAGCATCAGGGGGCAATCATGCCGCCACGATGCAAGGAGCCCGACCATGAAAACTGCACTGATTCTGCTTGCTGCTGCGACACTCGCGCTGCTGGCCGTTCCGGCCTCGGCCTCGGACCGCCACACCACGGTGCGCATCACCAGTTACGAGTACTCTCCGTATTCCGAGGTGCGCCACCGCCACGAGCCGGAGATCAATGTCTATATCGGCCCGCGCATCCGCTACGAACCGTTCGGGGTGTACCGGGTTGTTCCCCGCGTGGATCATCACTACTACGAAGATCGCTTCAACAGGCGTTTCGAGCGTCGCCATGAGCGTCGGTACGAGCGCCGCGATGACTGGCGGGATGAGCATCGCCATGACAATCGGCGGGATTGGGATGACCGTTATCGGGATGATCGGAGTCGTCGCAATCACTACAAGTGAGTGGGTGGTGCATGCGGCTGGGGGAGTGCGGGGCTGGGTCGCTCTGCGGCTGACCCGCACCCATCCTGGGTGCCCTCGTGTCGCAAAGAGCCGCGGTCTCTTTGCTCACTCGGTGCGGGTCTTTTATGCCGCTGATCG
>CAISYX010000311.1 GCA_903889815.1 uncultured Gammaproteobacteria bacterium | reverse complement strand
TTTCGTTACTGGTCATTTTGTGTATTCAAATAGTCTTGATACTGCGGTGAGTCTCTGTACAGGTTCTGCAGCAATGCGCCGTATAGAACCGCACCCTCGTCGTTGTCAAACCGGCGCTCCAGCTGGATACCCAGCCAGAGGCTGCGGGCGGTCTGTGCAACGTTGTAGAAATTGCTGGTGGTGACGAACTGGCTGTAATGCGTCATCGACTCGGCAAATTCCCCCTTGGCAAATTTGATCTGCGCCATCTCCAGCGAGGCGCGGTACAGATTGCTGTTCAGTTGCAGCGCCCGCTCGAACGCGTACTCCGCGCGTTCCGGCCGCGCTGTGCGCAAGGCAGACAGGCCAAGATTCTCGAATGCCAGCGCCCTGCTCTCGTAGGTCGTGTCATTGGCGACCATTTCAAGCTGGCGGTAGGACTGCTCGTACTCGCCGATTTCGAACAGCAGTGCCGCGAAGTTGTTGCGGGCACGCGCATTGTCGCTGTCCAGGGCCAGTGCGCGTTCAAACGTTTCGCGCGCCAGTTGAATATCCCCTTCCCGCTGGAGTACCAGTGCCAGCACATTGTAAGCGTCAGCACTTCGGCTATTGATGGCCAGCGCGTTGTTGACGTTGCGGCGCGAGGCTGCCATGTCGCCGGCTTCAAAATACCCCGTGGCCAACTGCACGAAGTCACGCTCAGCCCGCTCCTCCGATGGCTCGGTATTGAAGCCGCCGGTAGTCGTCGTCACGCACGACGACAGAAGCATCAGGCTCAAGGCTCCCGCGATGACATTGCTTCTGACTTGCATGCTGACCTCGTGGTGAAAGCCTTCCTCGCAGGCCCTGGCGTCAGTGCCCGGGGCCATCGATCATGACTGCCAGATTCTCGGCTGCGCGGTAGCGTTCGCTGCGTCGCGTATTGTCGTTCACTGCACCCACCAGCTGTCCGCAGGCTGCCCCGATATCGTCCGCGCGCGTCGTCCTGACGGTCACCGTATAGCCCGCTTCGTGCAAAATCTGACGGAAGTTGGAAATCGCCGTGGCACTGGGCCGCCGATAGTCGGAAAGCGCGAACGGATTGAACGGTATCAAATTGATCTTGCAAGGAAAATCCTTGAGAAGTTCAGCCAGCTCGCGAGCGTGCTGGCGATGATCATTGACACCGGCAATCAGGGTGTATTCCATCACGGGCACCCGGCGTTCGCCAAGGGTGCTCATATACCCTGTCACACTGCGCAGCAAGTCCTTGATCGGATACTTCTTGTTCAAGGGCACGATCTGACTGCGCAACTCGTCGTTGGGTGCATGCAGGGACACCGCCAGTGAGGCATCGGTGAAGTCCTTGAGCCGGTCGATCGCGGGCACGACACCGGACGTGCTGATGGTCACGCGCCGCTTGGACAGGCCATAGGCCTGGTCTTCCATCATCAGAGTCAACGCATCCATGACATTGTCGAAATTGAGCAAGGGCTCGCCCATGCCCATCATCACGATATTGCTGACCGGGCGTGGCGTCTGCGACACGCGACCATCTTCGTCACGCTCAACCATGGCCTTCACGCCAAACCCTGACAGTTTCGTATTGGCCCACCACAACTGACCAATGATCTCCGCAGTGGTGAGATTGCTGTTGAAGCCTTGCTTGCCCGTCGCGCAGAAACTGCAATCCAGACTGCAACCGGCCTGAGAGGACACGCACAGCGTGCCGCGCCCGGATTCGGGAATGAAGACCATCTCGACGCTGCTGCCGCTTTCCACCTGGACAATCCACTTGCAACTGCCGTCGGCAGAGCGGTACTCCTGGGTAATCAGCGGCGGGCGCACCTCTGCGACAGCTTTAATTCTCTCGCGCAGAGGCTTGCTGATATCGGTCATCAGGTTGATGTCGATCACGCCACGCTGATGAATCCACTTGAGGGTTTGACATAGCGCAAGCATACGGAGTTCGTCAGAAAAAACTTTATCAGATGAATAATA
>CAISYX010000310.1 GCA_903889815.1 uncultured Gammaproteobacteria bacterium | reverse complement strand
GGCACCGGTCACGCCATCGGCATCGCTGTACAGGAACTGGCCGTCAGCGACCCAGCGCGTGTCGGCCGAGAAGTAGTGCACGTCGATGCCGTTCACCGTGGCGTCAACGGTGTCATGGGACACATCGGTGCCCATCCAGCCGATGGCGCGTCGACCACCGCCCGACGTGTCTTCATACAATAATCGCGCCACGGCAAAGTCACGACCTTCGGCCTGCAGTTTCACGCGGTTGCCACGGCGGTCACGGCCGCGAATCTCGGAATCATCTTCAGAGGCCAGCAAGGTGCCGTAACGCCAGCTGCCACTCTGGCCGGTCAGCTTGACGGCACCCAGCAAGTCGGAAGGCTGACTCAGGTCTGTCGCCGTTGCCGTCACGCCGGTCGGCAAAGTGTACAAGGCCTGGCCACCGATGCGGCGCGTGTTGAGCAGCGTCGACGGGCCGCCCGGACCACGGGCTCCCTGGGAGCGCGGGGAGGTATTGAAGACGTCCTGGCCTTCCAGGAAGAAAGAGCGCTTCTCTGGGAAGAAGGTCTCGAAGGCCGTCAGGTTGACCACCACATCATCGGATTCCACGTTGCCGAAATCGGGATTGAGTGTGGCGGAAATCTGCATGTTGGAGGACGGACGCCAGAACACCTCGGCACCCGTACGCGCCGTGGTCTCTTCCTTGATGGCATCGTGCGTCGTCGACACGTAAGGGTAATAGGTGATCTGGGTACGCGGCTCTATGTCCTTCAACTCGTACTTCTGGAATGCGGAAAGGAACTCGTTCACCGTTTCGGGCAGCGCGGGAAAAGACCAGGTCTCGCCCGTGGAGCCAATCTGGCGCTCCGTGTAGATTCCCATGCGACGAACATCGCCTGCCACCTGCGGCAATGCGATCATGGACCAGGGCACGAAGATCTCTGCCGACCAGCCACCTTCCACCACACTGGTCTCGGCATCCCAGGAGCCATCCCACTGCAGGTTCAGCTGGCGCTCCGGCAGGATGGTGCCATCGGTCATGGAGCCGCCCAGATTGATGCGCATCATGTAGCCATAGAGGCCCTCGCCGGACGGGTCGATATTGAAAACGAAGCCGTCGCGTTCCAGCCGGGTGTCCCGGGAGGTCATCCGCGCCACGATGGTGTCGGCAGGCTGATAGTTCATCACGCCCACGTACATGCCGCGCTCGGTGTAGAAAATACGGGTATGAGTCTCGTAGGCAGGTTCGGCAAGGGTGTCCGGAATCACCACGCGCATGCCGTCGATATAGGGAATGTTCTGCCAGATGCCCTCGTCCATCCTGCCATCCAGGCGGATGCCTGCCGCGTCTTCATCGATCTGAGTCAGCTGGGGAATGGCGTCCTGGGCATGCAGCAGCGGGCTGGCCAACGCCAGCAAGGCGGAGGAAATGGCCGCAGCGAGTGACCCGCGGGGCACCGGATTGAGCAGTTTAGGCATTTGATAAATCTCGAATTAATTGAATTTGTTGAAACAGATGACAGGCAGGTATCTTGGCAAAGGTGCGACAATATACCCTATCGGAAGACCATGATCCTCTTTGATTACAATTAGTTGCAATACCCCCCCACGCGCCGCAGCGCTTCTGCCAGACCCTTTAAGAATTCCTTAAGACTCCCTGCGCATACTCCTGAGCAGAATCCCGAAATACCTTACAGGAGCCCCTCCATGAAGTTGCCCGTACGCCCCCTTGTGTATGCCGCTGGTCTGCTGCTGAGCCTGAATGCTCTGGCAGAGCCTGCTCCCGAGTTCACGCTGCCCGATGCTGCAGGCAACACCATCAGTTTGAGCCAGCAACGCGGCAAGATTGTGTACGTGGATTTCTGGGCCTCCTGGTGCGGTCCATGCCGCCAGTCCTTCCCGTGGATGAACGAGATGCTGGGCAAGTACCAGGCGCAGGGTCTGGAGATTCTGGCCATCAACCTGGACACCGGCCGCCCGGAAGCGGATGAGTTCCTGGCAAAGAACCCTGCCAGCTTCACCGTGCTGTTCGACCCCACGGCCACCCTGCCACCGCAGTACGCAGTGAAGGGCATGCCCACCAGTTACCTGATCGACGCCTCAGGCGAGATCATCCTGCAACACGCCGGCTTCAATGCCTCGCACCGCGAGAGCCTGGAAGCGTCCATTCAACAGGCTCTGGAGACACTGCAATGACCCGCACTCACCCTCTTTCTTCGCTTCGACGCAAAGCTTTGGCGCTGCTTGTCCTCTGCGCCTTTTTTTCTTCATGTTCCCTCGTGCAGCCCGTGCAGCCCTGGGAGAAAGGCATGCTCGCCAAACCGGAGATGATCTTCGATGAGGACGCGCTGGATGCCGCATTCGTGGAACACACCTACAGCAGCAAGGAGGCCGCCTTCGGTGGCGCCGGTGTTGGCGGCGGAGGCTGTGGCTGCAATTGAAGCAGCCCGGAACACACATGACTCACCACAGCACTGAACACAGCACTCCCAACGGCCGGCTCTTTCTGCAGGCTTTGCGCAGCAGCGGACTGGTGGCACTGGCCACCACAGCCGCCGCACTGAGCGCCCAGCAGGCACTGGCCGAAGCCGCCCCCGAGAAGGCTACCTTCAGCCTCAAGACGCTGAGCTATCAGGACTTCCAGCCGGGGGCCGACCGCATCGACATCGACGCCGAGTCCCTGCTGTTCCAGGTGCCGATCGCCGGGCAATGGAGCCTCACCGGCACCGCCGTGCACGATGCGATCTCAGGCGCCTCGCCGAAGTATCACTCCTCGTCGCTGACCGGGATCAAGGACACCCGCAATGCCTACACCGGCGCCGTGACCCGCTACTTCCAGCAGGGCAGCCTGACCGCCAGCACGGCCTATTCGAAAGAGAAAGACTACATTTCGAAGAACTACGCCATGCAGGGTTCCTGGGCCACACCGAGCCAGAACACCACGTTCATTCTCGGGCTTGGCTACACCTCGGACCGCATTCTGCCCAACAGCTTGTTTCTGGAACAGGAAGAAGACAAACGGGTTTTCGATGTGGCCGTGGGGGTCACTCAGGTGCTGAGCCCCACGGACATCGCCCAGGTGACCCTGCATCACACACAGGGCCGTGGCCATTACTCGGACCAGTACAAGCTGTACGACGCACGCCCCGACACGCGGGACAGCGACTCCGTGCTGCTGCGCTGGAACCATCACTTTGCCGAGAGCGCCAACACGCTGCACAGCGCGTATCGCTATTACACCGACACCAACGACATCCGCGCCCACACCCTGGAATTTGACTACGTGTTCAATCTTCCAGACCAGTGGAGTGTGACGCCGCTGCTGCGCCTGTACTCACAGACGGCGGCCAACTTCTACTTCGACCCGGTGGCCAACGACCCGTGGGCCGACGCCGACACCTTCGGGGCCCCCATCTCCGTGGTCTATCCGCTGTACGCGGAAGGGAGCTACGCGTCCATGGACCAACGCCTGTCATCCTTTGGCGCCATCACCTATGGCGTGAAGCTGAGCAAACACTTTGGCGAGGCCTGGACGGCCGACCTCAAGTACGAGCGCTACGAACAGCGCGGCGGCTGGGCGCTGGGCACGGGCAGCAAAGGCCTGCCGGACTTCGGCGCGCGCAGCATCCAGTTCGGCGTGAGTTACGCCTTCTAGCGCCCATCATGCAGCCCTCACTTCACCGACACGCATTCCACGCCATGGCCAGCTACTGCGAGATCGTACTGGCCGGTGTGGCGAACGAGGAAGCCGCCAGGCTTGCCGCTCTGGCTGAAGCCGAGGTGCGGCGCATTGAACACAAGTATTCCCGCTACCGGCAAGACAGCCTGTTGAGTCAGATCAACGCCCACAGCGGCCCCGTGGCCTGCGACGAAGAGACGCTGGCGCTGCTTGACCGCGCCGCGCTGCTCCACACCCACAGCGGCGGGCTGTTCGACATTACCTCTGGCGTCCTGCGCAGAGCCTGGGACTTCAAGGCTGCACGTGTTCCGGAAACAGCCACCGTGGAAGCACTGCTGCCATTGATCGACATGGATGGCGTGCTGCGCGACGGCGACAAGGTCTGGCTGCGCAGCCCGGGCATGGAACTGGACTTCGGCGGCTTCGGCAAGGAATACGCGGCTGATTGCGCGGCACAGGTGCTGGCCAGTGCCGGTGTGCGCCACGGCTATGTGAACCTGGCGGGCGACATGCATGTGCTGGGCCCGCGTCCGGACGGCACGCCATGGAGCATCGGCATCCGCCACCCCCGCGACAAGGAACGCCTGCTGGCGAGCATCCCGGTGAGTGCCGGCGCGCTGGCCACCAGTGGCGACTACGAGCGCTGTTTCGAGCAGGACGGTCAGCACTACTGCCACATTCTCAACCCGCGCACCGGACGCCCTGCCCGCACCTGGCAGTCTGTCTCGGTGCTTGGCCCGAGCGCGCTGGTCGCCGGCGCCTTCACCACCATCGCCATGCTGCTGGAAGAGGAAGGGCTGCCGTTTCTGCGCAGCGCCGGCCTGAGTTTCCTGGCAGTGGATCAATCTGGAACGCTGTATCAGGAGTCGCCCCATGCCTAAGTGTCTGGCCCCCTTTTTTCTTGCGCTACTGAGCCTCCTGCTCGCCTCGCCGCTCATGGCCCAGGACGAATTTCTCGACCCGGAAGTGGCCTTCGTTCTGAGCGTCACGCAGGGTGCGGATGCTGCCGAGCTGCACTGGGACATCGCGCCAGGCTACAAGCTCTACCGCGACAAGTTCATCATCGAGACCCCTGGCGTGGTCACTGCCGATGTGGCAATGCCACCGGCCGAGATCCACTTCGACGAGAACTTCGGCGAAGACATGGCCATCTACACGGCGCCCCTGAGCCTGAACGCAGCCTTGCCCGCCTTTGAGCAGTCCCAGACTCTGCGGATCAGCTATCAGGGCTGTGCCGAGGCCGGCCTGTGCTATCCGCCCATTACCAAACTTTACACGCTGCAACCGGGCTATCAGGGCCTGGTGCTGCTGGACAGCGCAGCCGACATGTTCGCCGCACCGCTGCCGGCGGCACAGATTGCAGCCGTTGCGACAAGCGCTGGCAGCCTTGCCCCGAGCGCCGTGACAGCCACGGAAGATGACACCAGCCTGGCCACCCGCATGTTGCAGACGCGCAACCTGTGGACCATCGCCGGCGGCTTCCTGGTGTTCGGCCTGCTGCTGTCCTTCACCCCCTGCGTGCTGCCCATGGTGCCGATTCTGTCGTCCATCATCGTGGGCATGGACCAGCAGGGCACGCACAACCGCTGGCAGGGCTTCCGCCTGTCGCTGGCCTATTGCCTGGGCATGGCGCTGGTGTACACCGGCATGGGCGTGGCGGCCGGCATGCTTGGCGAAGGCCTGGCGGCGTATCTGCAGGCACCGTGGCTGCTGTTGACCTTCGCCACGCTGCTGGTGCTGTTCTCGCTGTCCATGTTCGATGTGTATCAACTGGAACTGCCGCAAGGCCTGCAAGGCAAACTCAACAATGTCAGCGGCGGACTGCAGGGCGGCAGACTGGCCAGCGTCTTCGTGCTGGGCGCGGTGTCTTCCCTGATCGTCGGCCCCTGTGTGGCGGCGCCGCTGGCGGGTGCCCTGGTATACATCAGCCAGACCGGCGATGTGGTGCTGGGAGGCACGGCATTGTTCGCCATGGCCATGGGCATGAGCGTGCCGCTGCTGCTGACGGGCCTTTCGGCCGGCAGTCTGCTGCCCCGCGCCGGTGCCTGGATGGTGCACATCAAGGTGTTGTTCGGACTGCTCCTGCTGGGTGTGGCCATCTGGATGGTGACGCCGGTATTGTCCGTCTCCGTCATCATGCTGCTGTGGGGAGCCCTGGCGCTTCTGAGCGCCATGTATCTGGGCATCTTCGACCGTCCTGCCACGCAGGATGCCAGCCGTGGCAGTTTCCGTGCCCGCATGACCTCGATGCTGGCAGTGCTGCTGCTGGTGATCGGTCTGGCGGAAGTCATCGGCGCCGTCAGTGGCGCCAGAAGTCCCCTGCAGCCGCTGGCCGGCTTCGGAGGCGGAGCGCCCCTTCGGACGGCCGAGGCCGCGCCGGCATTCCGCCGCATCAGTACCCTCGCTGAACTGGAACAGATTCGTGCCACCGCCACCCGCCCGGTCATGCTCGACTTCTATGCCGACTGGTGCGTGGCGTGCAAGGAAATGGAACGCTTCACGTTCAGTGACCCGCAGGTGGCCAGTGCCATGGCGCGCTTCGACCTGGTCCAGGTGGATGTCACTGCCAACAATGCGGATGACCGCGCCCTGATGAAGGCATACAGCCTGTTCGGACCACCCGCCATTCTTCTCTTCGACAACACCGTCAGCACGGCTGCTCCCGCGCGGGTCATCGGCTTCACGCCCGCACCCGCGTTTCTCGCTGCACTCAATCCTCTGCTTCTCTGAAGGAGTTTCTCCATGGCTTACATCGCTACCACTGGCAACAACACCTGGACCGTCCCGCGCTATGGTGACCCCAGCAATGTCCTCATCGATGGCCTGGCCGGCATCGACCGCCTGAGCTTCGAGCGCCTGCCCCGCAGCCGCTTTCTGATCACCCAGGACGAAGAAGGCATCATCCACGTGGACTCGGTCAGCGGCGCCAGCAGCACCTACCACCTGCGTCTGAAAAATGTGGAATTCGTGCAGTTCAATGCCGATCGCGACGTGGTTGACCTCGCGGCCATGTTCAAGGACATCAAGGCGCCGGACATCAGCACCTTCAACTTTCACACCGCCGGCTTCACGGCAGCGGTCAATGCCAATCTGGAATTCGGATTCAACGAAAACATCGTCAGAAGTGCCGGCGCGATCACGCTGTCAACCTCCGCCGGCGTACTGGTGGAAACCTTTGCCACTGGCAGCGACAAGGTCACCCTGTCGGGCCGCACGCTGACCATCAATCCGACCAGCAATCTGGCTTATGGCACCAGTTACGTCGTGGTACTGGACACCGGCGCCGTCACGGACACCGCCGCCAACCCGCTCGCGCAGCGCAGCCTCCCTTTCGCTACCATGGGCAATGACGCGCCGGTGGTGAGCAACGTGCAGCTGAGCGTGCAGGAAGACAACCCCGTTGCCGGCGCCGTGCCAGCGGCCACCGACAAGGAAGGCCAGGCCATTACCTACGCCGTCAGCGCCGCGCCTGCTCATGGCACGGTGTCGTTTACTGCCGACGGCAAGTTTGTCTACACACCACAGCAGAACTATGCCGGTGCCGACAGCTTCAGTTATGTGGCGTCGGACGGCATCAGCGCCTCGGCGCCCGGCGTTGTTGCATTCAGCGTGACCCCCGTGGTGGATGTCATCACCGGGGGCCCTGCCGATGACATACTGGCGGGCAACAGCGACGCGGACCGCTTCGTGGGTGGCGCCGGCAATGACCTGTTCAGCGGTGGCGGCGGCATCGATGTGGCGGCCTACACAGGCGCCATCAGCGCGTTCCAGATCACGAAGTCCGGCGCCAACTGGCTGGTGGAGGACAAGCAGGGCACTCAGGGCCGCGACACGCTGGTCAGCGTTGAACGGGCAGTCTTCGCGAGCGAAGGCATCGCCTTCGACCTGGACGGCAACGCCGGCACCGCTGCGAAACTGCTGGGCGCCATCGCGGGACGCAGTGCGGTGAGCAACAAGGTCTATATGGGCACGGTGCTCGACCTGCTGGACAAGGGCATGTCTGCGACCGACATCGCCAGCCTGGCCATCAATGTGGTGCGCGGTGGCGACACCAGCTCACGCGGCATTGTCGGGCTGATCTATCAGAACCTCGCAGGGGTCGCCCCCGACAACGCCACCCTGTCACAATTCGCCGGTATTCTGGACCGAGGTGAGCTGAGCGCCGGGCAACTGGGGGTGATGGCAGCAGACCACGCGCTGAACGTGGCGGCGATCGATCTGGTCGGCCTGGCCCAGACTGGTATTGGCTACGCGCTGGTGTAATGCAAGGTTTCACTACTCTACTGCCTGTGGAGAGGTTTCTGTGGGAGCGGGCTTGCCCGCGAACGACATTGGCAATGCCCGTT
>CAISYX010000309.1 GCA_903889815.1 uncultured Gammaproteobacteria bacterium | reverse complement strand
GTGTCCGCAGTCCAGTCCCCCGCAAGCAGGTCCGGATCGCGAGCGGCAATCGCGGGCAGGCCCGCTCCTACAGGTGGGTGAAGGTTTCGATCACGCGATCCCGCACCGCGTCCATGCGCCACACCGGCGCCCCATCCGCCGGCAGCATCCCCGGCGTCCAGTCCCACCCCGCCACCGCCTCCAGCACCGCCGGGTCACGGGCCACCAGATGCACCATCACGTCGCGACTGTCGGTGTTGTTCGTCACCATCGGCATCGGCTGGTGGTCGCCCAGAATCAGCAGCACCAGGTCGTCGTCGCCAAACTCAGCGACATAGGACATCAGCGTCTGCACCACATACTCCGCCGATTCGCGGAAGTGCCGCATCACCCGCTCGTGGTCCTGCCACACCACATCTGCGGCATCCCCCGCACTGGCCTGCGCATTGAAGACGCTGCCATCACCCACGGCGGACCAGTCGATGAGGGTGGGCACCGGCGTCCAGGGGGCGTGGGACGACAGCAGCGCGATCTCGGCCATCACCGGCTTGCGATCCTCACGGGCACGCTCCCATTCCTGGAAACGCGACAGCGTGAACTGGTCGGGCATGGTCACGTAGTTGAACGGCAGGCCGCGATAGTCCAGCTCGGGGGCGGTGTAGAGCTGGTCATAGCCGAAATAGTCGCCCTCGGGCCAGGCGAGCGTGATGGCCGGCATCACGCCCACGGTGCGCCAGCCCGCTCTCTGGAACAGGCGTACCAGTGAGGGGCGCTCGCTCATCATCAAACTGTCATAGCGCACCTGACTGTCGATCCACAGCCCCGACAGCGCCGTGCCATGGGCCAGCCAGCTGATGCCGCCCACTGTGGGGGAGGTCAGAAAGGCGCTGCGGGATTCGAAGCCGGCTGCTGTCAGCGTCTGCGTGGCGCGGGCCAGCGACTCCCGGAACGGCGTGGCATAGGGATCGCCATCCATAAGGATGCGGCCATAGGATTCGATGAACACTACCAGCACATCCTTGCCCTGCAGCTTGCCGAACAAGGTGTCGCCGGGCACCTGCGCGTAGCGGTCTTGATTCACCACCTCGCGGAACTCGCCCAGGTCGATCACGCCGGCAATGGTGTTGTTGACATGCTTGGCAAGCTGCTCCACGAAGTAGCGGGACGCGCGGGGCCACTCGGCAAAGGCAAGCGCCGTCCACACCAGCAGGCCGCTGCACAGCAGCACAAGAGAGCGACGTGGCGCCAGCAGCAGCACCCGTTGCGCCCGGCGCAGCACCAGAAACGACAGCAGCACGATCAGCAGCACCAGCCCGACAGCCAGCACCGCCACCAGCACCGCGCCGACGACGCCGAAGGAGCTGCGCAGAAAGCCCATGCCATCCACCAGCAGATAGGCATCGAACACGGGATTGAACGCGCGGGAGAACACTTGATAGGCGGCGATGTCCGACACCCGCAGAATCACGCCCACTGCCAGCAGCATAGAAGCCAGAGCCCGCAGCACGCGCCCTGTCCTGCCCGGCACCAGCAGCGCCAGACCGAACAGAAACAGCTCCACCGGAAAGTAGAGGTAGCTCATGTTGTCGAACCAGTCGATCCGGAACGGGAAGATGAAGGCCGTGAACAGCAAGAAGAAACAGGCGAGGGTGAGCGTCAGCGCTCCCGCACCGGCGAGGGGACTCGCGGCACGGGGAGACGGTGCGGAAGGGTTTTGCACTGGCGTCAAAGCTGCTGCTCGATGGCCTGGATGAGCGTGGCAGAGTCCGGGTCAACCGTGCTGCCGTAATGCGCCACGACTTCGCCCGACTTGCTGACCAGATACTTGTTGAAGTTCCACTGCGGCTCGCCCTGCACATGCAGCTTCTGGAAGATCGGGTGCGCATCGGCCCCTTTCACCTTCACCACGGAGGTCATCGGGAAGCTCACACCGTAGTTGATGAAGCACACTTCAGCGATCTCGGCCGCGTCATTGGACTCCTGGTTGAAGTCATCCGAAGGAAAGCCCACGATCATCAACCCGTCGTCCTTGTATTTCTGATACAGCGCCTCGAGCCCTTCAAACTGCGGCGTGAAGCCACAGAAGCTCGCGGTGTTGACCACCAGCACGGCCTTGCCGGCCGTCAGTGCGCACAGATCGTGGCGCTCCGAGCTGTTGAGTTTGCCCATGTCGTGATCCAGCCAGTCGATGCAGGCGCCATCGGCGTCTGCAGGGGTCTGCGCCTGTGCGGCGGACAGGGAAGAGAAAGCGAAAAGCAGGGCCGCGCTGGCGGTGGCCGTGCGGGCGAGACGTCGAAGCGATGACATGGGGTGTTCCGTCCTGTGTGAGAGTGAGCTTGGTACGCGGCGCCGGGGCCGCTGGATTGCTGATCCGTGCCCACAGCATAGGCGTATCCGCTTCACCTGAACAAGTCCTGCCCCCTTGAGAGACCATCGCCATGTCGAATTCCGCTTCCGCAGTCATCCCCGCCGAGAACACCGCCCACGTCGCCCTGGTGATCGGCGCCAGCAGCCATATCGGGCTGGCCACCATGACCCTGCTGCATGCGCAGTCCCCCGACCTGCAGATCGTGGCCATCAGTCGCAACAGCGCGGCGGTGCCCGACGCGGCGCACATCACGTCGCTCGAGAGCGATTACTCGGACGCTTCTCTGCGGGACATTGTGGCGCAGCTGGCCGACTGTCGCGGCCGGATCGTGCGGGTTCTGATCTGCCTGGGCGTGCTGCACAACGCCACATTGCGCCCTGAAAAACGACTGGAAGACCTGCAGGCAGGCCAGATGCTGGAATACCTGCGCATCAATGCCGTGCTGCCCGCACTGTGGCTGAGTGCACTGCTGCCGGTTCTGGCAGGCCCCCTGCCCTGCAGCGTGGCGGTGCTGAGCGCCAGGGTGGGCAGCATTGCCGACAATCGCAAGGGTGGCTGGTACAGCTATCGAGCCGCCAAGGCCGCGCTGAACATGCTGCTGCAGACTTCGGCCATCGAGTACGGCCGCCGGGCACCGAATGTCACGCTGCTGGCCTACCATCCGGGCACTGTGGACACCCCCCTGTCGGCCCCCTTCCACCGCAGCGTGCCCGAGGGCGCGCTGTTCACGGCGGCGCACACGGCCCAGTGCCTGCTGGACGTGATGGCACAGCCCGCCACACCTGGCGACGCCCGCTTCGTGGACTATGCCGGTGAGACCGTGCCGTGGTAACGGCGTTGGAGCAGGGCGTGCAGACCAATGCGCGCTTCCGCAAGCCCGGCAGCTGTCTGCTGTGCGCGCGCGAGACTCTGCTCACGTTCCACCATCTGATTCCCCGCAAGATGCACCGGCGCGTCTGGTTCCAGAAGCACTATTCCCGGGACCAGCTCGCCAGCGGCATCTTCATCTGCACGCTGTGCCACAAAGGCATTCACAAGACCTACGACGAGATGACCCTGGGCAAGCACTTCGCCAGCCCGGCGCAGCTGCTGCAGGACGAGACCCTGCAGCGCCATTTCGCGTGGGTAGCCCGCCAGAAAGTGGGGTAAGAAGACTTATCCTTCGAGGGCACTCAGCGCCAGGCGGCGGCTTTCCTCGAAGGGCGCCTCCAGCGGCAGCGCCCGCAGCCATTGCACAGCCTGCTCCCGGTCCGGATGGAAGAAATTCATATGCCCCAGCTTGCGACCCGCGCGTGGCTGTTTGCCGTACCAGTGCAGCTGCGTGCCGGGCAATGCCAGACACCCCGGGTGCGCTTGCTCGCCGATGATGTTGACCATGACGCTGCAACCCGGCTGCAGAGGTGTGACCAGGGGCAGTCCGGCAATCGCCCGCAGATGCATTTCGAACTGGCTGATGGAGGCACCCCCGTCCATCCAGTGACCTGAGTTGTGCACCCGTGGCGCCACTTCGTTGATGAGCAAGCCCTCCGGGGTCAGGAAGAATTCAATGGCCAGCACGCCCTGATACCGCAGATGCGTCATCAGACGTGCGTGGTATTGCTCGGCCACACGCTGCAGGCTGGCATAGCGCCCGGGCTGCATCACGCTGATCTGCAGGATGCCGTCGGCGTGAAAGTTCTCGGTCAGCTCGTAGAACACCATGTTGCCTGCGGCATCGCGGGCGCCGATCAGGGACAGCTCAGTGCTGAACTGGATGCGACGCTCGGCGATGGCCTCGGTGCGCCAGTCCGGCAGACTGATTCCGCTGGCCTTGTCCGAGCGCCACTGCCCCCGGCCATCATAAGCACCGCGCCGCTGCTTGAGCAGAAACTCGCCCCCCAGCGCTGCCCGCAGCGTCCCGACATGGGCATCCTGAGTCACCGGACACCAGGGTGCCGTCGGCAACTGCAGCGCATCCAGCAGCGCTTTCTGCGACTGGCGGTCAGCCAGCACGGCGAAGGCAGGCGCATTCAGCCAGGCAGGATGGGCCTGCAACGCGCGGGTGAAGACGTTGTCGGGCCAGTGTTCGCGCTCTGCAGTGATGATGTCCGGGGGCATGTCGGCCAGTGCGGCAAGGGCCTGCAGATCGTCCGGAGACTGCGGGGACACAACGATGCCCAGGCGACGCCCGGCCTCGTGCAGCATGCTGCCCAGTTGCCCGTCTCCCAGCACCCAGACCTGGGTCATGGCGTCACCACCAGCGGCTGCCGATCATTCATCACCCGCGCCGTCTGCTGCGCGCGCCAGGCGTCCAGCCGGGCACGCAGGGCCTCGTCATGCAGCGCCAGAATCTGCGCTGCCAGCAGGCCCGCATTGGCGGCCCCTGCCGCGCCGATGGCCAGGGTACCTACCGCCACGCCCCGGGGCATCTGCACGATGGACAGCAGACTGTCCAGGCCGTTCAGAGCCTTGCTCTGCACAGGCACCCCCAGCACAGGCAGCGGCGTGCAGGCGGCCACCATGCCCGGCAGATGGGCCGCACCGCCGGCGCCGGCAATGATCACCTGCACGCCCGCAGCCGCGGCGCCCGCGGCGAAGGCGAACAGCTTCTCGGGCGTGCGGTGGGCCGACACGACCTCGGCACTCCAGTCCACCTGCAGCTCATCCATCAGCACGGCAGCTGCTGACAGGGTGTCCCAGTCATTTCTGGAACCCATCACGATGGCAACACGCTTGGTCATTTCAGTCTCCTCTCATTGAAACAGCATTACCCACTGGAAATAGAGCGGGATACCCACCAGTACATTGATGGGGAAGGTTACGCCGAGGGCGGCGAGCATTGCCAGTCCGGAATTGGCTTCGGGCATGGCTTTGCGGACGATGGCCGGGGCCGCGATATACGAAGCGCTGGCACTGAGCGCCGTCAGCACCAGGGCACTGCCGACTGGCAAGTCCAGCAGCAGCGCCAGCGCAATGCCACACCAGGCAAGCGCAAAAGGGGCAAGTGCCGCAAACACCAGCACCCGCCAGTGCACCCATGGCAACGGGCGGCACACGGCGGCAGTGCAGATGCCCATCTCCAGCAGGAACAGGGCCAGGAAGGTCTGGAAGCCGCCGATCAGGGCCGGCTCGATGGGGGCCAGTCCCTGGGGACCATACGCCCAGCCCAGCACAATGCCCCCCGCCAGCAGCATCACGCCGCGATTGGTCAGCGCCTCGTGCCACACGCTGCCAGAGCTGACCGGCTTTGCACTGTGGCGGCGATGGAACAGCAGCATGGCCACAATCGCCGGCAGCTCCAGCACCACCAGATAGAGGCTGGTCTCGGGCAGCAAGGGAAGTGCCCGGGTGTCGGCAAAGGCCACTGCCACAGCGAAGGTGGCGGCGCTCACAGAGCCGAAGTGGGCCGCGATGCTGGCCGCATCGGCGGTGCCCAGTCGCACCGCGCCGCGCAGCACGGGGTAGAGCAGCATGGGAATCAGCGCGCCGTAGAGCGCAATCAGGGCCAGATCCCCCACCCGCACAGCGCCCGTATGGCTGTGCAGGGACAGACCACCTTTGATGCCCAGGGCCAGCATCAGCAGAATCGTCAGGGTTTCATAGATGGCGGAGGGGACTTTCAGATCGGATTTGAGCAGGCCGGCCAGCAGGCCGAGGGCGAAGAAGGCGATGACGATATCGGGCATTGGAGAGTCCTGGTGAACAAGCGGTGGCGATTGTCCGGACGCTGCCGTATATTTTCCAATAAATGTTTTCCAGACTTGTCATTGAACATCCTCTATGGAGCGCGTCATGAACATCCGCCACCTCAGCGTCCGTCAACTGCAAGTGTTCGTGGCCGCCGTCCGCTCGGGCAATCTGTCGGCCACCGCCCGCGAGCTGCATCTGACCCAGCCCACGGTATCCCTGCAGATCAAGCGGCTTGCCGATGTGCTGGGCGAGAAACTGCTGGAACAGCGCGAAGGCCGGCTGGTGCCCACCGACGCGGGCCACGCCCTGCATGCAGCAGCCAGCGACGTGCTGACCCGGCTTGAGGAGCTGAGCAGTTCACTGGACCGCGTGCGCACGGGAGAAGCCGGCCACATCAGCATCGGCATCGTGACCACGGCCAAGTACGTGGTGCCGCGCATTCTCGGGGCCTTCGCCCGTGTTTACCCGAAAGTGCAGATCACCCTGAACATCGGCAACCGCGCCCACGTGCTGCAGCGCTTTCTGCAGCAGGCCGACGACGTCTACCTGTTCAGCCACCCGCCCACGGGCGAGCATGTCAGCGCCACGCGCATCATCAAGAACCCGCTGCAGATCATCGCGCCCACTGACCACTGGGCCGCCGGTCGCGCTGACCTGCGCTTCGAGGACCTGCTGGCCGAACGCTTCCTGATCCGTGAACCGGGCTCGGCCACCCGCATGAGGTTCGAGGCCTGGTTGAGCCAGGAAGGGCATGCGCTGCACAACACCATGCAGATCGAGAGCAACGAGGCCATCCGCCTGAGCGTGGCTTCAGGGCTGGGGCTGTCCGTGATCTCGGAGCACACGCTGCAGGAAGGCCGCGAGCACTATGCCGTGCTCGCGGTGGAGGGCTTCCCGCTGCCCAGCCACTGGTACATCGTGCTGCACGAAGGGCGACGCCTGCCCCATGCCGCTCAGCGCCTGATGCAGTTCATCAGTGAACATCTGCAGGACTGCATAAGACCCGACTGGATCGCTGAAGCGTATACCCCCGGTGAGCCCCTTCTGAAGCCGCCGGAGACAACATGATTCCCCTCACTGATCCTCTCGCCACACAACGGGCCCGCGCCGCCCTGCGCAATCAGTTTGTCGGCGATGCCCTGGCCATGCCGGTGCACTGGTACTACAACCCGCTGGACATCGACCGCGCCTTCCCCGGCGGTGTCCAGCGCCTTGAAGCAGCGCCCGCGCAGCATCCTTCGTCCATCATGGTGCTGCATTCCACCCGCCATGGCGGACGCGGCAGTCAGGGCGGCCAGCGCGAGATTGTGGGCGACGTGATCCTGAAAGGCCGGCGGCAGTTCTGGGGCGTGCCTGGCATGCATTATCACCAGGGCATGCAGGCGGGCGAGAACACCCTCAATGCCCATTGCACCCGGGTGCTGATGCGCACCCTGACGACGGATGGCGGGCTGTATCAGCCGGAGCATTTTCTGCGGGACTACATCGCCTTCATGACCGCCGAGCCCCCGGCCCACCCTGACACCTATGCCGAATCCTGGCACCGCGGCTTCTTCGCAAATCTGGAGGGCGGCCGCCCGCCCGAGCGTTGCGCTGCAGTGACCCATGACACCCCTTCGGTGGGCGGACTGGTCAGTATCGCCGCTCTGTTGCTGTCGCTGCGCCTGCATGGAGTGTCACTGGAGGAGGCCCAGGCTCAGTGCCGGACCCATCTGCTCCTGACTCATCCGGACGACGCGCTGGCGCGGGTGTGCGATGCCTACACCGCCCTGCTGGATGCACTGCTGCTGCGCGCACCAGATACCGCTGCCGACGCTCTGCTTGCCGCCTGTGCGCAACGCAGCCTGGGGCTGGACTTGCCGGCACTGCTGCGCAAGGGCCGGGGCGACCGGGATGTGGTGGGCCGCCTGTTCTCCAGCGCCTGCTACATCAGCGATTCCTGGCCCGCGATCCTCTACCTGGCGTACAAATACCGGGATGACCCCCGCGCGGGCCTGCTGGCCAATGCCAATGTCGGCGGCGACAACGTGCACCGTGGCGCCGTGCTGGGCGTGCTTTTCGGGCTGCTGCACGGACGCGAGGAGGCGTGGTTTGCACAACTGACCGACAGCGCCGCTATCGCGCAGGAATGCGACGCCCTGCTGGCGGCCTGACGCGCGGGTTTACCCCGCGCAGGCAAGTGAGTAAGCTGCGCGCCTTCTCACTACATGTTCCCAAGGAGTTCCCCGTGTCACGTTCCTCTCGCCACTCACCCCTGCTGTATTCCGTGTTGCTGGCCGGCATTGCACTGCCCGGCAGCGCCCTGGCCACCAATGGCTATTTCACCCACGGGTTTGGCGTGCGGGCACAGGCAGTGGCAGGCGTCGGCATCGCCCTGCCCCAGGACGGACTGGCGGCAGCGAACAATCCGGCAGGCACGGCCGGCCTGAACAACCGTCTGGATCTGGGCGCGGCCTGGTTCCGGCCTTCCCGTGGCGCCAGCATCTCCGGCAACAGGGCGGGCGCCAACGGCAGCTTCAGCGGCGATGACACCGAGAACTTCCTGATTCCCGAACTGGGCTATGTACGTCAGCTCTCCGAGCAGCTGTCCTTCGGCTTCGCCCTGCACGCGAACGGCGGCATGAACACCGACTACGGCCGCAACCCCTTCGCGCCCTTCGGCTCCGCAGGTTCGGCGGGCGTCAATCTTGAACAGCTGTTCATTACGCCCTCGCTGGCGTGGAAACTGGACGATCGCCACAGCATCGGCATCGCCACCACTGTCGCGTACCAGCGCTTCGAGATGAAAGGCGTGCAGGCGTTTGCCAATCCCTTCTTCTCGGCCTCGCCGTCCGATGTCAGCAACAAGGGCGTGGATTCCTCCACCGGCTGGGGCTGGAAACTCGGCTGGACCGGGGAAGTCAGCCCGGGACTGACGCTGGGCGCGACGTATTCCTCGCGTGTGGAAATGGGCCGCTTCGGCAGCTACAAGGGTCTGTTTGCCGAGCGCGGCGGCTTCGACGTGCCGGCTTCCTACGGGGTGGGTGTGGCCTGGACAGCCACCGGCGCACTGACCGTGGCCAGTGACTGGCAGCGCATCGAGTACAGCGACGTCAAGTCCGTGGGCAACCCGCTGGCGAACCTGCTGATGGGCAACCCGCTGGGCAGCAACAATGGCGGCGGCTTTGGCTGGCGTGACATCAGCGTGGTCAAGCTGGGCGTGGTGCACGCCTGGAGCGATGCCATCACTCTGCGCGCCGGCGTGAGCCATGCCCAGCAACCGATTCCGTCCTCCGAGACCTTCTTCAACATCCTGGCCCCGGGCACCATCGAAGACCACGTGTCCGCCGGCATCAGCTGGAAGACGGCCAATGGCGGCGAATGGACCGTGTCCTACACCCACGCGCTGGAAGAAGAAGTGAACGGCAAGGGCTCCATCCCGATGCCCTTCGGCGGCGGCGAAGCGGATGTGTCTCTGAAGGAAGACATTCTGAGCGTCGGGTACACTTTCGCACTGTGATCCTGGCGCCAAAAAAGAGGCCAGTGCCGCTCCTCGACGTTCGAGAAGCGGCACTTGCCTCGTCGTTTGCCGCGCCCGAACGGGCTCAGTTCCCCCGCAGCGCCATTACCCGCGGATGGAAGTAGCCCACCAGGCAGCCGCTGGTCTCGGGCACCTCGCTCATGTCCACCTTCCCGCCCGCATACAGAGTCTCCAGCGCATCGGCCAGATACTCTTCTCTGGCTTCCAGGTGCCGCACCTCGTAGCTGAACTGGTCGCTGATGGGTCCACGAAACAGCACCTCCCGCGTGCGCGGCTCGATGATGAACACCTCTGCCGTGCGCTCCACCCCCAGCGACCACGCCACCGTCTGATCCTCGTCCTTGAGCACCGGCACGCGGATATCGATCATCTCGATTTCCTTCTGGATGCGGTGCATGTCGTCCTGCACGAACACGTTCAGCATCACGAAGGCGACATTGCGGCTGCGATACTGCTCCCACAGTTGCTGATAGGCCGGCACTGAATTGCGGGCAATGGGACACCCACTGCCCTGAATGTAGAGCACCAGAAAATCGCGGTCCTCATACTCGCTCAGGGTGTGGTAGATGTGCATCTGGTCCGCCAGACTGAAGTGCTTGATGGTGCGCAGAAACTCGTCGGCATGAGCACCCCCGCCAGCGCTCGACAGCAGCGCCAGCAAGAGGCCAGTGGCAATCCTGTGAATGCCAGCCATGGTCTCAGCGTCCGTTCAGACGAATGAACTTCTGCACCCTGTGCCCGGTCTGCACTTCACCCGTGAACAGATTGCCCTGGGAATCGAAGTCCATGTTGTGCACCCAGTCGAACTGGCCGGGCTGACGTCCGCCCGTGCCCCAGGAATACACGGGCTCCAGAGTCTGGCGATCCAGCGTCCAGATCACGTTGTTGGTGCCATCGGGCACGTAGACAAAGCGCTGCTCGGTATCCAGCGGGTCGAACTCCATCTCCCAGGTGGAGCCGGGGCCGTAGGTCTGGGACGCCAGGATGCTCTCACTCACATAGGTGCCATCCTTGCGGAACACCTGGATGCGATTGCTCGGGCGGTCGCTGATGTAGATATGATCGTCATCGGAGATGGCCAGACCGTGCACAGGAGTGCGCCAGGTGCGGCTGGGCGGAGCACTTGGGTCCCACACACCGGGGTTCTCATCAATGGGCGGTTCGCCATAGGCGCCCCAGTGCCGCAGATAGGCCCCGGTCTCGGCATTGAAGACGATCACACGGCGATTGCCGTAACCGTCGGCCACGTAGATCTCATTGTTCTCGGGGTCCACTTCCATGACGGCAGCACGGTTCACCGAGTCGGTGTCATTGCTGCCCTCGTTCATGCCCACGCCACCGATAGTCAGCACCAGTTCGCCTTCCTTCGTGAACTTGTGCATGTGGTGGTCGTCCGTGCCATTGCCGGCCACCCAGACGAAGCCGAGGTGATCGACATGGATGCCATGTTCGCTGTTGAACCATTCGTACTCATTGGTCGGGCTGGCGCCCCAGGCGTGAATGACATTGCCTTCCGGGTCGAAGGCCAGTACGGCCGGTGCCGTGGTGCAGCACAGCGACTGCAGCGGCGCGTGTCCCCAGCTCTGGTCGCGCACGGTTTGCAGCGGCGTCGAGCCAGCATTGGTGCCCTGTACCGTCCAGGGCCGGTGGATGATCCAGACATTGTCGTCGGCATCCACTGCCGTGCCGGCCACCTGGCCGATGATCCAGTTGTTGGGGAGCGGCTTGGGCCAGAAGGGGTCGACGGCGAACTGCGCGACGCCGGCGGGAACTTCAGGGCCGGAAGCATCTTCGGGCATGTGCGGAACGGTGAGGGTCTGCGCCTGGGTCAAGAGCGGTAAAGCCGCCATGGCCAGCAGAGCGCAGCCCGCAGTCAGGCGAGCAGCAGCGTTTTTCATTTTCAGGGTTACTCCAGTATTTTTGTTGTTGTCAGTGTCCTGCGCGCCGGAGTATGGAAGCGGCGCGAACAGGCTGTCCACATTTTTGTGTCCATCTGTCTGGAATCACCGGTTTGAAAGAGAATTTTCTTGCCGCCGCCGAGGGGCAGTCGGTATTCTCGCCGCCTTTCCACGCTGCACGGATTTCCTCTCCTCATGAAAGACCTGACCCAGGGCTCCATTCCCCGCACCATCATTGCCATGGCCGCGCCCGTGGCCGCCGGCATGATCTTCCAGACGCTCTATCTGCTGGTGGACCTCTACTTCGTGGCGGCCCTGGGCGACGACTCGGTGGCGGGGGTGGGCGCGGGCGGCACCCTGATGTTCATGATCATGGCGCTGACCCAGATTCTGGGGGTGAGCGCCGTGGCGATGATCTCCCAAGCTGTGGGGCGCAAGGACCGCGAGCACGCCAATCTGGTGTTCAACCAGTCGCTGATGGTGGCGGCCCTGTTCGCCGTGGTGACCCTGGTGGGCGGCTACGCGGCAGCGGATGTCTACATGACCAGCGTGGCGTCCGACGAAGGCGCGGTGCGCGAGGGCGTGATCTTCCTGTACTGGTTCCTGCCCGGCATGGCCCTGCAGTTTCCGCTGATGGCCATGTCGTCCTCCCTGCGCGCCACCGGCCTGGTGAAACCCGGCATGGTGGTGCAGGTACTGACTGTGCTGCTCAACACGCTCCTTGCGCCCATCCTGATCGCCGGCTGGGGCCCCGGCCCGGCGCTGGGCGTCATGGGCGCAGGTCTGGCCAGTTCGATCTCGGTACTCGTGGGCGTGCTGCTGCTGACGGGCTACTTCATCAAGCTCGAAAAATACGTGTCCTTCGAGACCACGCTGTGGAAACCCCGCGTGGACATCTGGACACGGATGTTCAATATCGGCCTGCCGGCCGGTGGCGAGATGCTGCTGCTGTTCGTGTACTTCTCGGCAGTGTACTGGCTGATCGCCGACTTCGGCGCGGCGGCCCAGGCGGGCTTCAGCATCGGCGGGCGCATCATGCAGTCCATCTTCATGCCCACCATGGCCATCGCCTTCGCCCTGGGGCCCATCGTCGGCCAGAACTACGGCGCCGGCCGCCACGACCGTGTGCGCGAGACCTACTTCAAGGGCGTCATGCTCAGCAGCGCGCTGATGCTGCTGGTGACCATCCTAATGCAATGGAAACCGGAGCTGCTGGTGATGGCCTTCACCGACGAGGCCGAAGTGATCGAAGTGGGCGCCGTGTTCCTGCAGCTGATCTCGCTGAATTTCATTGCCCAGGGCATCGTCTTCTCCAGCTCGGGCGTGTTCCAGGGTCTGGGCAATACGCGCCCGGCCATGATCAGTTCGATGATCCGTGTGCTGGTGTTCCTGCCCCTGGCGGTGTACCTGAAGTACCAGCCCGGCTTCCACATCAACCAGGTGTGGTACGTGTCGATCCTGTCGGTTACCGCCCAGGCTGTGGCCGGCTATGTGCTGGTGCGCCGCGAATTCCGGCTGCGGCTGGACGCCCCGGCCGCCGTCAACGCAGGAATTTGAGAATTCAGTCAGCACTCTTCGAAATCGGGTAGAGCGCGCCGCGGCGATCTGGTTCAATCGCGCCGTCTGCTGAAGAACACCGCCGCCTGACTGCGCGGACGAACATCCCATTGCGAGAGGTAATGCCCATGCACACGAAGTCCCCGCTGTTCCTGCGCCGCGCCCTGCCGGCACTTGGCCTTGGCCTGAGTCTTGTCCTTCCCGGCGCCTGGGCGCAGACCACGGCCCCGGTAGCCGATGTCGTGGTGGATGCCCAGCGCATCACCGACGCCGATGCCTTTCCGGGCGACTGGATGACCCACGGCCGCACCTATACCGAACAGCGCTTCAGCCCGCTGGACCAGATCAACCGCGACACCGTTGCCGGCCTCAGCCTGGCCTGGTCTGCCGACATCGACACCAGCCGCGCCCAGGAAGCGACGCCCATCGTGGTGAACGGCAAGATCTACGTGTCCACCGCGTGGAGCAATGTGAAGGCCTTCGACGCACTGACCGGCGCGCCGCTGTGGAGCTGGGACGCTGCCGTGGACCGCGCCAAGGGCGCCGATGCCTGCTGTGACGTGGTGAACCGGGGCGTGGCCTACTGGGAAGGCAAGGTCTATGTCGGCACGCTGGACGGCCGGCTGGTGGCACTGGATGCCAACACGGGCGAACAGGTCTGGTCCACCGCCACCTTCGATCCGGCCCTGAAATACACCATCACCGGCGCGCCCCGCGTCATCAAGGGCCAGGTGATGATCGGCAACGGCGGCGCCGAATACGGCGTGCGCGGCTATGTCAGCGCCTATGATGCCAACACCGGCGAGCTGACCTGGCGCTTCTACACCGTGCCGGGCAACCCCGCCGACGGCTTCGAGAACGACATCATGGCCGCCGCTGCCAACACCTGGAATGGCAGCTGGTGGAACCTGGGCGGCGGCGGCACCGTGTGGGACGCCATCGCCTATGACCCAACGCTGGACCTGATGTACATCGGGGTGGGCAACGGCTCGCCCTGGAATCAGGCCCTGCGCAGCCCCGGCGGCGGCGACAACCTGTTCCTCAGCTCCATCGTGGCGCTGGACCCGGACGATGGCAGCTACAAGTGGCACTACCAGACCACCCCGGGCGAGACCTGGGACTTCACCGCCACCCAGCCCATCATGATTGCCGACCTCACCATCGAGGGCGCCCAGCGCCGCGTGGTGATGCAGGCCCCCAAGAACGGCTTCTTCTACGTGCTGGACGCCGCCACCGGCGAGTTCATCTCCGCCGAGAACTTCATCAACGTGAACTGGGCCACCCACATCGACCCCGCCACCGGCCGCCCGGTGGAGAACCCCGATGCGCGCTACGAGCTGAGCGAGAACGGCTTCATCGTGATTCCCGGCCCGCTGGGCGGGCATAACTGGTATCCCATGGCCTTCAGCCAGAACACCGGCCTGGTTTACGTTCCCGTCACCGAGAACTTCGCCGGTTACTACCCGGACCGCGAGTTTGTGGTGAACCCCACTGGCTGGAACACCGGCAACGACTTCGCCCGTGGCGCGGGCCTGGTGCGCAGCGCCGCCCAGCGTCCGACCAATACCGCCTTTCTGATGGCCTGGGACCCGGTGACCCAGACCGAACGCTGGCGCGTAACTCACACCGTGACCACCGATGGCGCCGGCGTGCTGGCGACAGCCGGCGGCCTGGTGTTCCAGGGCAACCGTTCGGGCGAGTTCGTGGCTTACCACGATGAGACCGGCGAGCGCCTGTGGGCCGGCGTGACCCAGGCCGGCGTGATGGCGGCCCCGTCCACCTACGCCATCAATGGCGAACAGTACCTGGCCCTGATGGTGGGCGCGCCCTCCGCGTTCGGCGGCAACTCCGGCGTGCCGACGGGCTTCTCGGTGACCACCACCGCATCCTCCAACAACTCGCGCCTGCTGGTGTTCAAGCTGGGCGGCACCGCCGCACTGGCCACGGAGCCCGTACCCCAGCCGGAGACCACCACCGGCACCCGCGTGCTGCCGCAGACCAATGCCTCGAACGAAGTGATCGCCCAGGGCCAGCGCGCCTATGAGCAGGTCTGCAGCGCCTGCCACGGCACCAACGCGGTGAGCAGCCGCGCCGGCGTGTTCCCCGACCTGCGCATGAGCGCGCGTCTGGGGGACACAGCCGCCTGGAACGCCGTGGTTGTGGATGGCATCCTGGCCGACCGCGGCATGGTGTCCTTCGCCGCGAGCCTGCGCGAGGGGGATGTGGAGGCGATTCGGGCGTTTGTGATCAGAAGGGCGAATCAGGATCTGGGGAACTGAGGTCGCGCTCCTGGTCCTCGATCGTCGGTCAGAAGCCGGGCCCGGCTTCTGACCGACGATCGAGGACCAGGAGCGCGACCTCAGTTCCCCAGATCCTGATTCGCCCTTCTG
>CAISYX010000308.1 GCA_903889815.1 uncultured Gammaproteobacteria bacterium | reverse complement strand
CCTCGCGCTCGTCTTCCACCTCGATGATGTCGAAGTTGCTCTGGTTGCTGTTGTAACCCACATACAGCGCCGACCACGGGTTGATTACGTAGCGCAGCAAAATGTCGAAGTTCAGGTTCTCGTCATCCACCAGACGTGTGTTCGGACCCGCATCCGTCTTCTCGTACTGGGTGATGAAACGGAGGGACATCTCGCGGGTGAACTGGTAGTTCCAGCTGCTGCGGAAAATCTCGTTGGTGAACACCTTGCCGCCACGGCCATCCAGTTCCGATGTCACGTAGGAGTTGTCCACGCGCAGACGCTCGATCGGGCGCCACAGCACACTCAGATCTACCCGCTGGGTGTCCGCCACGGAAGGCATCACGCCACGACGCGGCACCAGGTTCAGCGCCGTGCCTGTGCGGAAGCTGGCGTCGAAGGTCAGCGTGGGCAGCGACGTGTTGCGGTAGCGGGCGTTCACGTTGTCGTAGCTGTAGGACACGGGGCGTCGCAGGCCGGCGAAGTCGATCGGGCGCAGCACTTCAGTGATGTCCTGCGCGCCCAGGGTGATGCGGCTGGTGGCGTACACCCAGTTGACGCTCGGCGACACTTCGGAATACACCTTGGTGCCGTCCTTGTCGTCCTGGTACACGAACATCACGCCCGGGGCCCAGTTGTTCAGGTTCGAGTTCTCGGGGTAGAACTGGTAGTCATTGCGCCAGTGAATGCCCGAGGTATCCGACTTGAAGAAGCGGTTCTGGAAGCCCAGTTGCGCGCGGAAGTCGGCGTCGGTGTCGATGAAGTGGAAGTGCGTGTTGAAGCCACGGCCCACGCGGTCCACGCGGATGTTGCGCTGCATGCCGGTCAGCTCGGCGCCGCCGAAGGTGGGCTCGGTGTCAGTGGCGATGAATTCCAGGTTGGTCACCCAGTTCTCGTTGATGCGGAACTTGCCGTCGGTGCTCAGCACGCGGTTGTAGCCGTCGACCAGTTCGCGGTCGGTAAACAGCATGCCCACGCGGTCCTGACCCTGCAGGTCACGGTAGGCGCGGAACACGCCGATGGTGGCTTTCTCGCCATTGAGCGGGTCGGTGGCGGCACGATTCAGGCCGGGCGCTTCATCGTTCATCAGGATGGTGCCGAAGCCCCACTGGCCGGTGCGGCCGGTGAAACGCAGGCCGCCTTCCGGGTCGACGATGCGCCGGGTGAACAGCAGGATCGAGTCAGTGGCGAAGAAGTCTGCGTTCTCCACAAAGAACGGACGACGCTCGGGGTACTGCACTTCGAAACGCTCGTTCACGGTAACTTGTGGCTCGTCTGATTCCACCTGGGAGAAGTCGGGGTTCAGCGTCAGGTCCAGCACCCAGGAGTCGTTGAACACGAACTTGGCGTCCACGCCCACGTCGTATTCCTTGTTGCTCTCCATGAGCGGGCCACCTGCGGCGCGGGGGTTGACGGCTTCCACGTCTCGGGCGAACAGGAAGGGGATGATCTGTGTGTTGCTGCCGGGGGAGACATTGCGGATGCCGGTCATCAGAGCGGTCTGATTCAGGCGCCCGTCCACGTTGATGGAGAAGGGTGGCCAGAAGCTCTCCTCGCTCAGGCGCGGAATCTGACGGCTGGCCTGCACGCGCCAGACCTGGTCCTGCGCATCGGGGAAACGCAGGCCGCGCAGTGGCACGCGGATGCTGACCATATAGCCCTGCTCGTTCACTTCGCCGTCGCTGTCCCACACGGCTTCCCAGGTGGTGTCGAAACCGGCGCGGTTGGAGAAGCCTTCCGTCCAGCGGGCGTCCCACTGCACGCCCAGCGGCGTGACGCGGAAGGTGTAGGCGGTGCGCTGGTCGTTGAAAGTGTCGATGGTCAGCTCAACAGTGTCGTCGCCGCTGATGTTCTCGCGGGAGGCCAGGTTGGCGCGGATCTGCGACGGGTCGGTGTCGAAGGCCAGGAACACGGCGTACAGCGCGCGCTCGTCATAGCCCAGGTAGACCTCGGTGCGCTGACTGGCAGGCGCGCCGTCGGTAGGTTCACGCTGGACGAAATTCTCCATCTTCGACATTTGCCGCGCCAGGGCGGTCGCGGGCGTCATGCCGGCGAAGTCGCTGAGCGAGGGTTCCTGTGCAATGAGGGGGATGGAAATGCTGGGGGCGGCGTCTGCTGCGTAGCTCGCGGCGGGCAGGCCAAGAGCGAGCGCGCATACGAACAGACCGGACATGATTCGGGAAACAGGCATTGCGTTCTCTCCACCGGATTTGCTTTTTGTTTTGTGTCTACTTTTGGTATCTGGGGGCTTGGTTGCCCCTCTGAGTGATCGCGGCGGACCTTAGCACGAAAAGTGCCTTCAATCAGTCACTTTTTGTCACGCCCGGACCGCTTCAGGGCGTCAGCAGCGGGTTGCCGAAGCGCTCGCGGTAACGCTGGCCCATGAGCGTGGCGCCCACGTTGTTGAGGTGGCTTTCATCACGGTACAGCGGTGTGCCGTCGAGCACGGTCTGGCAGCGCAGGGCATCGCAGAGCACGGCGCTCGGGTCGATCCATTGCAGCTGGGGATGGCGTGCCTGCGCCAGCGCCTTGAAACGCGCAAATGCCGCCCCGCGTTCGCGCACCTTTGCGACGTCGATTGAGCAGTCGGGCATGTTCTTCAGCAGGCAGTGGGCGTAGCTGGCGGAGGGCAGCTCTGGCACATCTTCCAGCACCACCACGCGGTGGCCGCGGGCCACCAGCCAGTCAAGGGCGTCGAGGAAATAGCGCTCGAAGGCGGGGTTCTCCAGGTAGGCGTTCCACCAGGCACTCACAAAGACGGTCATGGGACGCTGGCTCAGCCAGGCCTCCAGGGCGGTGTTGCGGTCGATCTTCTCCTGATTGCCGTCGAACGCGGCGCTGGTCTGGTCGGCCCGCACGAAGGGATTGGAGGCCCGCGTGACCATCAGCATCGACAGATCGGCTTCCTCGAGGAATGCTTCCATGAAGCCGATGAGTGCGATGGCATGGGAGTCGCCGATCAGCACGCTGTCGGGCACGCCGTTGCTGGCGGGCGCGCCGAACAGGCAGGCCTCGCTCTGGTCGAAGGCGTACTCCTCCCCTTTGAAACATTCCTCGTAGAGATCGGCGGCGTTGTTCTGCGCAATGATCTGATAGACCGCGCGGCGCTCGGGCGAGATCCGGAAACTGATGTCGTCGGCGATGCGGATGGTGGACTGGATGGCCCAGATCAGCAATGCGGGCACCAGCAACAGCAGCAGAGCGGATTTCTTCAGACTCCAGGGCCGATAGCGGAAGCGGTTCTCCACGAACCGGTAACTGAGCCACGACAGCACCAGCATGCCGGTAAGCATCAGCAGGCGCAGCGGCCAGGTCAGCTCGATCAGCTGATAGTGCAGCAGGGCCACTGGCGGCCAGTGCCACAGATAGATGGAGTAGGAGATGCCGCCCAGAAACACCATGGCGCGCAGGCTGAGCAGGCGGGCCACCAAGGTGTCACCGTGGTGCTGCCCGGCACACAGAATCAGGGCGGCACCGGCAGTCGGCCACAGCGCGTTGTAGCCCGGGAAGTGGGCGCTGCTGTCCAGCAGCAGGGCCGTGGCAAGGATCAGCAGGAAGCCTGTGCCTGCCAGCCCCTGAGCCTGTGCGTGGGACATGCCCGGCAATCGCGCCCCGAACAGGGCCACGCCGGCTCCCAGCAACAGCTCGAAGGCGCGGGCCGGCAGCAGGTAATAGGCGGCTTCGCGCTGGGTGGCGGCAAGCCAGATGGAGAGCGCCAGCGCCGCCAGCCACAGCAGGGCGAAGGGCCAGAACACCAGGCGCCCCTTGCCAAGTCGCCACGCCCCCAGCAGCAGGGCCGGCCACAGCAGATAGAACTGCTCCTCCACCGCCAGTGACCACGTGTGCAGCAGCGTCAGCGCCTGGGCTTCGGGCGCGAAATACTGACTGAGCTCGCCGTAGTAATACACATTGCTGAGCCCCAGCAGCGAGGCCAGCCAGCTCTTCGCAAACAGGTAGTAATCATCGTCGAGATAGTACGGCGAGATCATCAGGAAACTGACGGTGGACACCAGCAGGAACACCGGCACCAGGCGGCGCAGGCGCCGGGCATAGAATTCGCTGAAGCGGAACGTGCCGGCGTTCATGCCACGCACCAGCAGCTGGGTAATCACGAAGCCGGAAATGACGAAGAACACATCCACGCCGATGAAGCCACCGCTGATCCACGGAAACTGGTAGTGATAGGCCACCACCAACAGGACGGCCAGCGCGCGCAGGCCCTCGATGTCGGGGCGCAGCGTGTGGGTTGTGGGTGTGGAAGGAGAGGTGGAAGCGACGGTGTTCATGCAGCGTATTCAGCCATCCGGCGGCGGTCAGAGAAGCAGCAAGGGTAGCAGGAAACCCCGGCGCGACAAGTCTGGCGTTGCCCTGAGCGACGGGCTGTGGGTTACAATCCGGGCAAATCCGTCTTTTCTACAAGGAAATCCCCATGCCTTCCGCATTGCCGCTATATCTTTGCCGTGTGCCCCGAATGGCTTTCTGTTGTGCACTGAAACGGGCACTGAAACGGGCACTGAAACGGGCACTGAAACGGGCACTGAAACGGCCGCTGATACAGGCGCTGGGCGTGCTGGCCGCCGTCGGCAGTATGCCCCTGCTGGCCCAGCCGGCCGGGCCGGTCACCGTGGCCGCTGACGTCGCTGCCCAGTTTGCGTTGGTGGCTGCTGATCCGCGGGTGCAGACGAGTCTGCAGGAGATTGCGGCCGCCGAGCCGGAAACTCTGGCCGAGCAGGTGCGTATTACCGAGATTCCGGCCCCGCCGTTCCAGGAACAGCGACGTGCCGAATACGATCTGGAGCAGATGCGCCAGCGCGGCCTGACCGACGCCTACATCGACGCCGAGGGCAATGTCATCGGCGTGCGTCCCGGCACGGGGGACGGACCCCTGTTCGTGATCGCCGCGCATCTGGACACGGTGTTCCCGCTGGAGACGGACGTGACGGTGGAAATGCGCGACGGCCGCTACTATGCGCCCGGTATCAGTGATGATGGCCGTGGCCTGACCGCCCTGCTGACCCTGATCGATGCCATCACCCGCAGCGATATCCAGACGGTGGGCGACATCATGTTCGTCGGCAATGTGGGAGAGGAGGGGCAGGGCGACCTGCGTGGCATCAAGGCCATCTTCCGCGATCACCCTGACATCGACGGCTTCGTGTCCATCGACGGCTCGGGTCTGACACGCATGACCACGGGCGGCACCGGCAGCCGCCGTTTTGCCGTGGAATTCACCGGCCCGGGCGGCCATTCCTTCAGCGCCTTCGGCATGGTCAGTGCCATTCACGCCATGGGCCGGGCCATCACGAAGATCGGCGACCTGCAGGTGCCGGAGACTCCCCGCACCACCTTCACGGTGGGTACGGTGAAGGGTGGCACGTCGGTGAATTCCATCGCAGCGGATGCCATGTTCGAGCTGGACATGCGTTCCAACGATGCGGCCGAGCTGGCGCGGCTGGAGGCGCAGGTGCGGGACGTGACG
Source organism: uncultured Gammaproteobacteria bacterium (assembly GCA_903889815.1). Taxonomy (GTDB): domain Bacteria; phylum Pseudomonadota; class Gammaproteobacteria; order Pseudomonadales; family Pseudohongiellaceae; genus UBA5078. The sequence goes on along the minus strand of CAISYX010000308.1, from coordinate 217 downwards.
CAGGCGGCTGTGGAAGAGGAAAACGCGCGCTGGAACAACAATGGCGAGATCACGGTGAACTTTCGGCTCATCGGGGATCGTCCCACTGGTGGCACAGCTTCTGAGCAGTCCCTGGTGCAGGTGGCCGCGCTGGCCTTCGCTGCGGTGGGTTCGCCGCTGGAGGCGCTGCGCACCTCGAGCACGGATGCCAATATTCCGATGTCGCTGGGTATTCCGG
>CAISYX010000307.1 GCA_903889815.1 uncultured Gammaproteobacteria bacterium | reverse complement strand
TGGGCGTGCTGGCACCCACGGGCACGCCCGTGGACCGCAGTGTGCTCGTCAGTCTGGAAAGCATGGAAGCCATTCACGCCAACTGGCCGGGCAGTGGCGCGCTCGGTGCTTCTGCGCCACGGGCCACACCCGACTTGACGCCGCAATCCATCACCGCGTTTCTGGTGGGTCTGGAATCGCGGCTGGCCACCTTCGCGGTACAGCGTCAGATCAACGATTATCGTGGGGAGCCATTGCTCGCCATACTGCCGGGCGTGGCGCTGTCGGAACTCTGGACGATGACGGGTGCGCTGGAGCAAGTGCTGAGCCTGATTGCCCTGTTGGTGCTGCTGTCCTCGCTGCTTGGCATGAGCATCATGCTGTTGTCGACGCTGGTGCAACGGCAGCGGGAGATTGCAGTAATGCGCGCAATGGGTGCGCATGCGTCCTTTGTCTTTCTGCTCGTGGAAATCGAAGCGGTGCTGATCACGGGCCTGGGCGTTCTGCTTGGCACAGGGGCCTTGTCTCTTGTGATGAGCCTGAGTGCAGACTGGTTGAGTGCCCGCTACGGGCTGTTTCTGGAAAGCAGTATCTTCAATGAAGCGATGCTGCAGTTTGCTGGCGTGATTGTTGTCAGTGCCGTCCTGCTCGCTTTGCTGCCGGCATTTCTCGCCTACAGGAGTTCACTGGCGCGGGCGTTGAGTGCCAGATCATGACCGCAGACTCAAGAGCGCGCGAGCCTGCAGTCACGTCGAATTGCGCATGGGAGAAAGTGCAGGCCGGCATCCGCACCACGCTGGTAGCCGGCCCGGGCGAGTCCGACAGTACGGACTTCATTCTGCGACTCTTGAAGGGCAAACCGCCCGAAGAGCGCTGGGCCATTCTGAGCGGCAGGTACTCTTCCAAGGGTGCACCGACGCACGTCTTGCAACGGGCAGCAGATCCGACCGTATTCGTGAAATCTCTGGAAGGAGGCTGCCTGTGCTGCGGCATGGCCCCGCTCATGCAGCAGGCTCTCAATCAGCTGCTGCACAGCAGTCGGCCGCATTGCCTGTTGATTGAACTGTCAGACACTGCGCATGTAGACAAGGTTCTCAGAGTGCTGGCGCAGCCTTGGTACGCGAAGCTGCTGAGCGTGAACGTTGCCCTTGTCAGCGAGGACGATCGCCCGCCGCAGCAGCACTCGTCGCCCTCTCAGGGTTTGCGAAACTTCAGAGTAAACCGATCACTGTAACGATTGATCGATGGCCGGGTGGTATCGAATTCCAGGGTGTCATCGGGTCGGAAGTGCAGATTGGAGTAGTCGACGAACTCGAAGCCGGCTGCCTCAACTTCCTTGATCACCTGCACCGGGTCTACGCGCCGCCAGATCTCGATGCCACCCGGATCGTTATGGCGTCGGGTGTGGTCAATGACCGCGTAAATGCCACCAGGCTTGAGTGCTTCCAGCACCCCCTTGTGCATGACGGGGCGTGACTCCTGCGAGTAATCGTGCAGGTTGCGTACTGTGATGAACATGTCGGCATCGTTGACGCCAAGTTCAAAACGTTCAACCGTTGCCCATCGCGTGGCCGGATTCGGCGCGCTGACCTGCATGGCAGTGGCGGGAATCGCAGTAACGCGCTTGCCAGTGGCCTCAGCAAAGCGCTCTGCATTGTTGGACCCGGGGCCCACCAGCATCAGCTCGCCACGTTCGCTCAATCCACTGGCAATGATCTCGCTGTAGTAGCCACCGCCAGGGTAGAACTCTATAACCTTCATATCGGGCTGCAAGCCAAAAAAATCCAGTGTCTGCGCAGGCTTGCGATATGCGTCTTCCGCCCGTTGCTCGGGTGTACGCTCGCTCCTCGTGACATGGGCCTGCACGCTGCGCGCAGCGTCGCTCTGCAACTGCGGACCTCCGGGTTGCGCCAGGAGGTCGGCGGATTGAATTGACAGCAGCAGCCATGCTGCCGTGCCAAGTATGGATCTTGCCATGATTGTTTCCTCTCGGTTGGTGATCGTCAGACCAGGTCAATGGAAAGGACGAGTCGTTTCGAATTGGATAGCGGCGGGGGCGAACGGTGCACCAGACCTCTGCCTTCATTGCCTTCCCAGCCTTCTCCCTTGCAAAGTGCAATACTGCCGCACTCAATCTCGTTGA
>CAISYX010000306.1 GCA_903889815.1 uncultured Gammaproteobacteria bacterium | reverse complement strand
GAACCGCCCCATGCCGGAAAACGTTCTGGAACTGAACAGGGTCTGCAAGCGCTACGGCGGCTTCACTGCCGTCAATGACATCAGTTTCGTCATTCCCGCCGGCAGCATCTACGGCTTCCTCGGCCCCAACGGTGCCGGCAAGACCACCACCCTCCGGATGGTTCTAGATATCCTCAAGCCCGACTCCGGCACCATCAACATCCTTGGTCACACGTCGGCGCTGCACGTACGTCAGCGCATCGGCTATCTGCCCGAGGAAAAAGGCCTCTACAAGAAGATGAAGGTGTGGGCCATCATCAGCTACTTTGCCACGCTCAAGGGCATGGAAAAGCGAGCAGCCCGCCTGCGGGCATACGAACTGCTGGAACAGTACGGCCTCAAGGACTATGCCGAGGCGCGGGTGGAGTCACTCTCCAAGGGCATGGGCCAGAAGGTGCAGGTGCTCTCCGCTGTGGCGCACCGGCCCGAGCTGGTCATTCTCGACGAGCCCTTCTCGGGCCTCGACCCAGTGAATCAGGAAGTGCTGGAGCAACTGATCCGCGACATGGCCAGCGCCGGCCAGACGGTGATTTTTTCCACCCACATCATGCAACACGCCGAGCGTCTGTGTGACCGCATGCTGCTGATCGCCAAAGGACGCAAGATCTTCGACGGCACGCTCGACGACGTGCACGCCATCATTCCCCGGCGCGTCATTCTGGAATGCGCAGGCGACATTACGCCGCTGCTGGCGACCCCGGGGGTGATCGGCGCCATTGAACACACCCACGCAGACCCCACCCGCGCTGATGGCAATCGCCTGTGGGAAATCCAGATCGAGGAACACACCAATCCACAGGTGCTGCTGCAGCGCTGTTTCGAGCAGGGCATCGCCCTGACCCGTTTCGACTACACCCAGCCCAGCCTGCATGACGTGTTCGTGCATCTGGTGGGCAGCGATGCCCGGGAGCACGTGCTGCGATGAGAATGATCCTGCTGATCGCCATGCGCGAATATGCCGAGAACGTAAAGACCAAAGGCTTCTGGGCCGGCATCCTGCTCTTCCCCATCATCCTCGTAGCCGTGTTCTTCTTTCAGACCCTCCTCTCGCAGTCCACGCCAACCCGGCACTACCTGCTGATCGACCAGTCAGGCCTGTATGCCGAAGCGGTCGAGGCCGGCATCCGCCAGGAAGAGCAGCGACGCATCTTTCAGGAATTCGTGAACTACGTGGTGGAGAACCGCCGCGAAGCGAACCCGGAGCAGACGCCTGCCGGCGCCAACGCGCAGATCGAGCAGATGCTGGACGATGCCGGCACCGACGAAGTGGCGGCGCTGGATGCCTGGCTGGAGAACGGCGGACTCGAATTTGCGCTGACGCTGGCGACACCTTATCTGCGCGAGAACGCACCGCCCTTTGCAGTCCCCCGCGAACAGTTCGTCCCCGCACCGCTGCCCGAGGGCGTTGACCCGCAGGCAAGCCCGGACACAATTGGGGAACAACTGCGGCCGTGGCTCAGCGGCGAGCGCCTGATCGAAGTCAATGGCGAAAGCAGCCCGCTGTTCGCGCTGATACTGATACCTGCCGAGGTGAGCAGCACCATTCAACGTCCCGGCGTCACCCCGCCCAACGCCATCCTGAGCGCCAGCGGCATGCAGTACTGGGCGCGCAATCTCACGGACACCCGGCTGTCGGCGGCCATTGAGCGCAGTATCAACACCACCATCCGTGCCAACGAATTTGCAGCGCGCAATGTGGATGTGCAGGTGGTGCGTGAAGTTCAGCGCACGCGTCTGCCCATGAGCCGTCTCGACCCGAGCAAGGCCGAAGGCGAAGAGGCCGTGAGCGTGGCAGACACCTTCCGGCAGTGGGCGCCCGTCGGCTTTGTGTACCTGATGTTCATCTCGCTGATGCAGAGCGTGCAGTACCTGCTCAGCAACACCATCGAAGAGAAGTCCAACCGCATCATCGAAGTGCTGCTGGCGTCGGTGACGCCCCTCGAGCTGATGATGGGCAAGCTGTTCGGGATCGGCCTGTCCGGCATCACCACGATTGCGGCATGGCTGGGCACTTTCTTCGTGTTCATCGCGTTCTATCCCGGCGCGCAAACCGAGCTGCTCGGGCAGTTCTTCCAGGTTCTGCTCTCCTCCGATCTGATTCCCTGGTTCGTGTTCTATTTCCTGGCCGGGTATGCGCTGTATGCCGGCATCTTCCTGGCCATCGGCAGCCTGTGCAACACGCTCAAGGAAGCCCAGAGCCTGATGATGCCGATGATGATGGTGCTGATCGTGCCGCTGGTGACCATGACCTTCATTGCCCAGGACCCCAACGGCCCGGTGGCACGCATCATGTCCTGGATACCCCTGTTCACGCCCTTCACCATGATGAACCGGGCCGCTGCAGCGCCACCGCTGCTCGATGTCATCGGCACCACCATCGTGCTGCTGCTGTCCATCGTGCTGGTGCTGTGGCTGTCGGGAAAAATTTTCCGGCAGGGTGTGCTGCGCACTGGACAGCCGCCGCGAATAGTCGAGATCATCCGCATGTTGCGACACAAGCACTGACGGTACCTGCCGCCCCCTTTTTCTCTCTGGAGATCCCGCCATGCG
>CAISYX010000305.1 GCA_903889815.1 uncultured Gammaproteobacteria bacterium | reverse complement strand
TCTTCCTTAACGCCAAGCTGTTCGCAGACAATTTTCTTAACGCGTTCTTCAATGCTACTCATAACTATTATTAGCTCCTAAAAACTGATTTTTGATACTGCTTTTCGATTATAGCTGGTTGCTTTTTGATCAACCTGGACAATTCAAAATGCAAGTTTACATCTATTTTCCGCGGGTTGTAATCTTAATGTCTAAAATAATTCCAAAAAGCGATGTAAAAACAAGTAAATACAAAAGCTTGGGAGACTTATCTGACAACTTATGGCATGTACATTCCGCCATTGATATGGAGTGTTTCTCCGGTGATATAGGCTCCTGAATCAGACGCCAAAAAGCCCACTGCCGCTGCAATTTCTTCTACTTTACCAAAGCGCGCCAAAGGTATCTGTGAAAGGAGAGACTCAATCTGTTTTTCCGCCAAAGAACGTGTCATGTCGGTATCAATGAAGCCAGGTGCTATGCAGTTGACGGTAATGCCACGCGAGCCAATCTCGCGAGCGAGAGACCTGGAGAATCCTTCGACCGCTGCTTTCGACGCGGCATAATTGGTCTGGCCTGCGTTGCCGCTTGAAGCGACTACCGAGCTGATGCTGATAATGCGTCCCCAACGCGCCTTGGTCATGCCTTTCAGAGTCAGCTTGCACAACCTGTAAAGCGAATTCAAATTGGTTTCCATCACGTCGCTCCACTCTTCAGCCTTCATGCGGAGCAATAAATTATCTTTCGTTATGCCAGCGTTGTTTACAAGAACCAATGGCGATCCGAATTGTGACTCAATTTGCTCAAGCACGGTCGTCACTGACTCCATCGAAGCCACGTCCAGGACATACCCAATCCCCTCGATAGCGTGCTCCGCCAGACAGGTCGAGATGTCATTTGCTCCTTTTTCTGTCGTTGCGGTGCCGATGATCGTCATGCCCTGCTTACCAAGCTCCAAAGCAATTGCCTTGCCGATACCCCGACTGGCTCCAGTGACAAGTGCGATTTTTTTGATATCTGTATTCATGGATCAGTGTCCGTCTCCAGCGTCTTCGTGAAATTATCGAAAATTGCTTGGCCAGCTTACGCGGTGGCTTGCATTGCTTCGGCCAGGCTCTCAGGATCTTCGGTTGAAAATGTTTGAATCTGCGGTTCAATACGCTTGATGAGGCCGCCCAAAACTTTCCCCGGGCCACACTCGATCACGATGCCATTACCTAGTTCCCACATAGTGCGAACAGATTTTACCCACTGAACAGGAAGGTACAGTTGTTGCAAAAGATTCTGTTTGATTTCCTCCGAACCGGAAGCAATGCGCCCATCTACATTTTGGACTACAGGAATGGAAGGTGGGTTGAACTGGACGTTGTTCAAATCATGTGTCAACTTTTCAGCAGCGGGCTTCATCAAGGCGCAATGGGAGGGAACACTGACATTCAAAGCCAAGGCTCGTTTTGCACCTGCGTCTCTACAAGCCTGCATTGCTCGCTCAACTGCAGCCTTTTCTCCTGCAATTACCGTCTGACCAATTGAATTGAAGTTTGCCGGCGAGACCACAGCACCCTGTGCTACCTGAGCACAGACCTCAGCAATCTTATTGTCATCAAGACCGAGAATGGCGGCCATCCCGCCAGCGCCATAACTGACTGCCTCCTGCATATACTGGCCGCGACGATGCACGAGAAGGACCGCATCTTGAAATGACAACACGCCTGAACACGTCAATGCGGAGTATTCACCCAAGCTGTGCCCGGCGAGAATATCGGGTGCGGAATAGCCCTGTGCCAGCCAAAGCCTCCAGATTGCTACAGAGGCTGTCAGCAATGCAGGCTGAGTAATGTGCGTCTGATCCAGAATTTCGTTTCGGTTTTCTGAAACGATATTCCAAAGATCCATCGAAAGTATTTCTGAAGCTTCAGCAAAAGTGTCTCTGATAGACCTATGCTGGAGAGCAAGAGCTCCAAGCATGCCCGTTCTTTGAGAACCTTGACCTGGAAAAACGAAACCGGTTTTGCTCATAGATAAATCCTGAACGTTCAGACAGCAAAGCGCGTATTAATTGCCTCAGCAAATGCAAGGCTGCGCTATTCCTGCCATTTTTTCCTGAATGATTTTGGGTACATCGGCCTTAACTTCACGCAGAGCCTGGGCAATCGCGGATTGAAATCCACTGATTGAGGCGCTTCCGTGACTTTTGACAATCGTACCCTGCAAACCAAGAACACTGGCTCCATTGAATTGCGAAGGATCAATCTTGACCAGCATCCGCTTCATTAGGGGCAAGGCAAGCAATCCAGCGATGCGCGACATTATATTGCCACTGGCCCCCTGCCGAACCAGTCCAGCAATCACCTTTACTACGCCTTCGCTCGTCTTGATGGAAAGGTTGCCTGAGAACCCATCGCAAACAATCACATCAGCTTTCCCGGAAAACAACTCGTTGCCCTCGATGTAGCCAACATATTGCAGGGCTTCATGGTTTTCCATCAATCTGGCTGCGATGCGAATTTGCTCTGTACCTTTGTGCTCTTCTTCTCCGATGTTGAGAAGTGCCACTCTGGGGTTTCTGCCCGGGTTGATCGATGCTGCGAGCACAGAGCCCATCACGCCAAATTCCAGCAGATTTTGGGCATCGCAGGCGACGTTTGCTCCAACATCCAGCAACAAGCCGCGGCCGCCGACAAGTGGAAACGGAATGCTTGCCACTATTGCTGGTTTGGATATGCCTGGAATGGTTTTCAGAATGTGGCGCCCTATCATCAGAAGTGCGCCAGTGTTGCCTGCGCTGACACAGGCATCGACTCGCTTTTCCTTGACCAGGTTAACAGCCAGATACATTGAAGACTCTTTGAAATTGCGAAGAGCATCAACAGGGTTTGATTCTTCAAGCACACACACGCTGGTATGGATAATTTCAAGACGGCTGCGCGTAGACGCGTCAAGATCGATCAAAAGCGGATCAATTCGAGCAGTGTCACCAATAAGGACCAGATTCGTGTCCGTATTGTCCAACAAGAAATTCAATGATGCAGAGACTGTCACGGAGGGGCCAAAGTCCCCTCCCATGACGTCAATCGCTATTCGTGCGGGCCTGCTCAAACTTACTTGTCACCAAGATCCAACACTTTCTTGCCTTTATAGAAGCCATCAGCCGTTACGTGATGACGACGATGAATTTCGCCGGTTGTCTGGTCTGTAGACAAAGTTGGGCCAGTCAGCGCGTCATGAGCACGACGCATGTTGCGACGTGATCGGGAAACCTTCACTTGTTGTACTGCCATTTTTGTATCTCCTGGATTTTGCGCCGTATTGACACGGACACCTTTCGGTTAATTGAATTATCGTGGTTCTTTGAGCTTTTGCAGGATGGCGAAGGGACTGTTCTTGTCGCTTTTAATCACCATACCTGACTTTTGATCAAAACTTGCTGCAGTCTCTGCCGGGAGCGATGTTTCGCAGCGATTGCTGTGATAACTCACTATAGGCATCGCCAGTATCAGTTGTTCTTCCAGAAAATCTGCAATTACCAGTTTCGGGTCTGTCACCATCCACGGATCAATTTCCGCTGGCAACCTCGCAATATGACTTTCTGTTTCGACTATCCCCAGTTTGAAAGTTTCCGCCAAGCGAATCTGTGCTGGCTCGAGACACCTTTGACAAGTGACAAACACTAACGCCTCGATCTCTCCGTCTATGATCCGGCGGTGATTGTCATCCAGATGGAACTGCAGCGACACATGCAGATTCCCGGAATTGTTCTCGAGTAACTCGCAGAACCTGGTAAATCTGGAAATCGGCAGTATTCCGCTTATTAGTGCGTTGTGTGCAAAGATTTTCTTCGCATCAACATAGTCTGGAACAAGGGTGTCAACCATAGGCGCGCAATAATAGGCGCCGAAGGAGCATCTGTCAAAAAGAAATGCTCACAACGACATGATTTTTCTCGAATTACCAGATTATGTGCGTCTTCGAGTCAAAAGCTTTTCATGATAGCAGCCATTGCTGGATTGATCGGTGCCAGTACATTGATCTTGCCCTTGCCGTCTGGCAATTCGAAGGTGACAGATGATGCATGCAAGCACAATCGGTGTCCGCGAAGTGGATTGCCAGCACCAGCGAGTGTGTATTTTGGATCACCAACAATAGGATGACCGGCATGCTG
>CAISYX010000304.1 GCA_903889815.1 uncultured Gammaproteobacteria bacterium | reverse complement strand
CCCGTTCAGCGGCATAAGAGACCCGCACCGAGTGAGCAGGAAGACCTGAGGCTTCCTGCGATGCGAGGGCACTCAGGATGAGTGCGGGTCAGCCGCAGAACGGGACGACCGGCCCCGGCGCCTTGACCGAGACGGTTTTCACCAGTTGCGCCGCTTATGCTTGTTCGCGGGCAAGCCCGCTCCTACACCCCGCTACTGCGCCTGCGACGCCTGCAGCTCGATCTGGTAAGTCAGCGTTTCGGTATCGCGCTGCGTCGTCACCGACACCACATCCCCGGCACGGCGATTCTCCAGCGCATTGAGCAGGTCGTCCTCATTGTCGATCACCTCGTCGTCGATCCTGGTGATCACATCGCCGAGCGCAATGCCCCGCGCCGTCTCCTGGAGGCCACGCATGCCGGCACTCTCCGGACTGCCGCCTTCGATCACATCCATCACGATCACGCCCGGGATGCCGGCGTTCTGACGGTAATACTCTGCGTACTGCGGCGGCAGCAGGGAGATACCCAGCGTTGGCGTCTGCACGCGGCCAAAGGTAATCAGCTCCGGCACAATCTTGGCAACCGTATTGGCCGGGATGGCGAAGCCGATGCCGGAACTCGCGCCCGTCGGGCTGTAGATGGCCGTGTTGACGCCTACCAGCTGTCCAAGGGAATTGAGCAGCGGGCCGCCGGAGTTGCCGGGGTTGATGGCGGCATCGGTCTGAATCACGTCCCGGATCTTGCGGCGGCTGACGGAGTCAATCTCCCGACCCAGAGCACTGACCACCCCCACTGTCAGCGTGGTATCCAGACCGAAAGGGTTGCCGATGGCAATGACCTTGCGCCCGACTTCCAGCAGCGACGAGTCGCCCACCTGCAGCGGCTGCAGCTTCTCTGCCGGCGCCTGAATGCGCAGCACGGCCAGGTCCTTGTCAGGTTCGGCCCCCACCACGTCGGCATCCCAGGCACTGCCATCCTGCAAGGTCACAGTCAGTCGCGAGGCCTGCTGGATGACATGGAAATTGGTCACCACATAGCCGTCGCGGCTCCAGATGAAGCCCGAGCCGCTGCCCTGGGGAATCTCCTGTGGGTTGAGCGAGTAGAAGGAGCGGCGCACCAGGCGTGAATTGGTGATGTACACCACGGAGGGGCTGGCCTGCTTGAAGACTTCGATGTTGTTTTCTTCGTCATTGGTCTTGAAGGTGGCATAGTCTTGCTGTGCCACTGCGCTGGCGGCGACAAGACTGGCTCCCAGAAAAGCAAGCAAGGTGAGCCAGTAATGAGCTTTTTTCATGGTGAGCAGTACTCCTGATGCAATTGGCGTGGGCGCTATAGTGGGAGTGCCGGCCCATGGCTTCAAGGGGTCCGGACAAAATCCGTGACCCTGTCACAATCGCCCGCCTATAATTTTGGCCGCTGCAATTACCAGGAAATTGAGCATGAGCATCAAGATCGCCTTCAATGGCTTCGGCCGTATGGGTCGCCTTGCCCTGCGCGCGGCATGGGACTGGCCGGACGTCGAGATCGTCCACATCAACGAGATCGCCGGCAGCCCCGCCGACGCCGCGCATCTGCTGCGCTTTGATTCACAGCACGGCACCTGGCAAAAGGACATCACCGCCACGGACACGGGCCTGCGCATCGAAGGCCGGCCTGTCCCGTGGTCCGGCAATACAGCACTGGCGGATACCGACTGGGCAGCCACCGGCGCCGACGTAGTGGTGGAGTGCACCGGCAAATTCAAGTCGCAGCAGGCTCTCGCCCCTCTGCTGGCACAAGGCATCGCCCGCGTGGTGGTGTCGGCGCCGATCAAGGACGGCACGCTCAACATCGTCATGGGCGTCAACGATCATCTTTACGACCCGGCACAGCACCGCATTGTCACAGCGGCCTCCTGCACCACCAATTGCCTGGCGCCCGTGGTGGACGTGATTCACCGCAGCTTCGGCATCCGCCATGGCAGCATCACCACCGTGCATGACATCACCAACACCCAGAGCGTGCTGGACGGCTATCACAAGGACCTGCGCCGCGCCCGCGCCTGTGGTCAGTCGCTGATTCCAACCAGCACCGGCTCAGCCACCGCGATAACGGAGATATTCCCGGAGCTGAAGGGCCGACTGAACGGCATCGCGATTCGCGTGCCCATCACCAATGCCTCGCTGACGGACTGTGTCTTCGAGCTGGAACAGCACGTCACGGTGGAACAGATCAATGACGCGCTGCGCACTGCCGCCGAGGGCCGGCTGCAGGGGATTCTCGGCTATGAGGAACGCCCGCTGGTATCGGCTGACTATGTGAATGACCCGCGCTCCAGCATTGTCGACGCCCTCTCCACCATGGTCATCAACGGTACCCAGGTCAAGATACTGGCGTGGTACGACAACGAGATCGGCTATGTGCACCGCATGATGGAACTGGCCATGAAAGTGGGGAGGCGCTGACCCCTGTGGGCCTGACCCTGCGCCGCAATCCGCTTGCCCAGTATCTGCTGATCACCTGCAGCTACTGGGCCTTCACCCTCACCGACGGCGCCCTGCGCATGCTGGTGGTGCTGTTCTTCCACGGCCTTGGTTTCAGTCCGCTGGAAGTGGCCTCCCTGTTCCTGCTGTATGAATTCTTCGGCATGGCCACCAACCTGTTCGGAGGCTGGCTGGCCAGCCGTATCGGCCTGAACGTGACCATGCACATCGGCCTGGCCCTGCAGATCGTGGCCCTGCTGATGCTGCTGGTAGACCCGGCACTGCTGACCGTGGTGTGGGTGATGGTGGCGCAGGCGCTGTCCGGCATCGCCAAGGATCTGAACAAGATGAGCGCCAAGAGCAGCGTGAAGAGCCTGGTGCGGGACGACGCCCAGGGCACTCTCTACCGCTGGGTGGCCCGGCTGACGGGTTCCAAGAATGCACTCAAGGGCGTTGGCTTTTTCCTGGGCGGGGCGCTGTTGGTGCGCTTCGAGTTCCAGGGGGCCGTGCTGATGATGGCAGTGGCGCTGGGCGTGGTGCTGCTGGCCAGCCTGCTGCTGCTCGAGCGCCAGAGCGGCGTGGCCAGCTTCAAGCCGACGTTTCGCGAGATGTTCTCCAGCAGCAATGCCAT
>CAISYX010000303.1 GCA_903889815.1 uncultured Gammaproteobacteria bacterium | reverse complement strand
GACTCTGCAGCCTGGCCCGCTCGGCCAGGGTCGCGGAGGTGCGTTGGGCGCCTCACTCCGACGGCCAGGCGCGCTCAGCGTGACGCGTGGCGATGAGCCAGGCAGGGGGCTCCGGTCCTCTGTTCAGCGGCATAAGAGACTCGCGCCGAGCGAGCCAGGAGACCGTGGCTCCTGGTGAAGTGAGGGAAGGCGGGACGCCCGCGGGTAAGCCGCAGAACAGAGGACCGGAGCCCCCTGCCGGGAAGAATCTCCGCATTTCTGCGCGGGCGGAACTGCAATGCCTCAGTTCATATGGGACGGGCCGGTCAAGGTGGTCATGCATGCAGTCAGAACAAGGACCAGTACCACCAGGGCACGCTCCCCGGCGATGGACTTGCAGAGTTTCCCGGCGCCAGCCGCCTCGAGCGCCGGCACCAGACGAAACTTGTTGAGGGCGCCCAGTCCCAGCAGCGCAAGCACCAGCACCAGCTTCGCGCAAAGCAGCTGACCGTAGGGCGTTGTGAGCATGTCTGCCGGTGCTTCCACCAGCCGGGTCAGCAGAAATACTCCCGTCACCAGCAGGCTTGCCGTGATGCCCCAGCCCCAGACGCCGAAGCGGCGCAACACCGGCAGCACGTCGGCGGCAGGCTCGCGCTCACACAGCACGTAGAGCGGATACAAAGCCCCCACCCACAGACTGATGGCGAATGTGTGCAGCACGATTGCTAGCTGGGCGAGGAGTGACAGACTGACGACGTGACCGAGCACGGCGAATGAACCGCTGAACAGCAGTGCGCCGGCAATCCAGCTGACCAGCAGACGGGGAGCGATGCGTGCCGATCCTGAGGCCAGCAGTGCACGGCGCGCCATGAGCAAGCCCGTCAGCGGCAGCAGGATTCCGACAGTCCGCATGATCACGCCGTAACCCACTGTGGATTGCAGCACGATGCCCGCCATGAAACTGTCGAACATGCCGCGCAGCCCGTTTTGATTGATCAGGCCAATCTGCAGCAGGAAGTACAGGAGAAGCGCAGCCAGAGCGAGCACGGCCGTGATGAGGGTGCGGGAGACAATAGCGGTGCGGGCCGGGACAGACCAGCGGGCAGCCACGGAAACTGCAGAGTTCTGCTCTGGACGCGTGCCCAGCCAGAATACGAAAAGACCGCCCGAGAAGCTGACGAAACCAGCATAGGCGACAAGCTTGCTCAGCAGTGTCGCCAGCTCCCACGGACCGGCATCGAACACGATCAGTGGACGTGCGCGCCGCCGCCGTCTGCACCGTGTTCAGGCATGACGGCTTCCGGGGCATTCGGGTCTACGTTGAAAGTGAAATTCTCACTGACGGAGTGGCCGTCTTCACCCAGAATCGTCCAGTCAACCCGGTACGAGCCAGCCACCAGTGCCGGCATCGGCACATGGAAGGTGCTGCTGGCCGTGGCCTGTGGCACGAAGCCCACATCAACGGCACCAGCGCTGCCGGCCACTGTCAGACGCACCAGACGCACGGCGCCATCAAACGACAGCATCAGCATTTCCGGGGAAGACACGGTCTGGCCATTGCCGGGCACAGTGCCCGACGCAGAACTGTGGCCCCAGGCAGCCGCCTGCAGGAGAACTGTCAGCAATGCAGCACCAGCGGCCTGCAGCAAGGAAATTCTTTTCATGGTTCACCTCATCGTAGTTGGGATGGAGCTGTCATTGTCGGGCGCCCGTCGCATCGCGGTGCTGCGTCACTGCATGGCAGTGTACCCGAAGCCCCCGTGATTGCTAAGCGGCAGATTGTCGCAGCTGGCCGGATTTTGTCTGCTAGAATCGCCGCCATGATGACTCCTCGCCCCCCTCTGCTGATCGCCAATGCCTTCCATCCCGACACCATCGCCGCGCTGGATGCCCTGTACGACACGCACAAGCTCTGGCTGCTGGACGATCGCGATCAGCAGGCCCTGATTGCACGCCTGGCACCCGACTGCGTAGCGGTGGCCACAGCGTCGTGGGCCACCAGTCCGCTGATCTATCAGCTGCCGCATCTGCAGCTCATCAGCTGCTTCGGCGTGGGCACCGACGGCATCGACTTCGGCATCACCCGGGCGCGCGGCATCCATGTGACCAACACGCCGCGCGTGCTGAACGATGCTGTCGCGGACATCGCGCTGGCCCTGATTCTTTCGACCTGCCGCAACCTGATCCAGGCCGACCAGTTCGTGCGCGCCGGCCAGTGGCCGCAGGGGCCGTTCCCGTTCGGGCGCTCGCTG
>CAISYX010000302.1 GCA_903889815.1 uncultured Gammaproteobacteria bacterium | reverse complement strand
GCATGGCATCGGACCCATCACGGCGCGGGCGCTGGCAGACATCGGGGTTCGCTACATAGATGTCGCCGGAGCCGGGGGCACGAGCTGGGCGGCCATTGAAACGCAAAGACTGGGCTCGCCGGAGGCCATGAAACTGGGTACGCCCTTTCATAATTTCGGAATTACCCTGACGGAGGCGCTTGCCGCGTTCAGCGCAGACCCTCAGCTCAATTCGACAATGTTTGTAATTGCGTCAGGAGGCTTGAGATCTGGCCTTGATGTGGCCAGAGCGGTCAGGATGGGCGCCCAGCTCGCCTCAGCGGCGGTGCCCTTCCTGCATGCTGCAAGACGGGGCAACGACGCCCTTACTGAGCTGATTTCACAATGGCACCAGCAATTGAAAATATGCTGCTTCGTGACCGGCAGCAGCGACATCAGCGCTCTCAGGATCGCGCCACTGCTTGGCGCTGCCCGCTGATTTTTCCGCTCCCAGCGACGCCGCCCCGTATTTGAGTAGTACAGCCATTATATTCCGCCACAAGCCAATCTTGTTGAAGCCCCACTGCTGCTGGACGAGCGGCGATTATCAGAGATACCTTTAATCCCTGCTACACTCCGAATCAGCACAATAAAACCAAGGAGCCGCCAATGTCCCGCCCACATTCCGTGAACCGCACAACGCTGTCTGCATCCCTTCTCTTGCTGGCTGTCTTGCTGCAGCCGATTCCAGCCAGCGCGCAAGGTGTCTCCGGCATCAATGCCGAGCGCCTGGCGCGGATCGATGGTGTCCTGCAGTCCTATATAGACAACGGCGAGCTGGTCGGCGCTGTCGCTCTGGTGCTGCAGAATGGCGAGACGGTCTACGAGAAAGCGGTTGGCTTCAGTGACCGCGAGGCCGGTCAGCCCATGACCACGGCGAATCTGTTCCGCATCGCTTCGCAGACCAAGGCGTTGACCAGTGTGGTGATTCTGTCTTTGATGGAGGAAGGCAAATTGACTCTGAATGATCCGGTGAGTCGCTTCATTCCAGAGTGGGCAGCCACGACAGTCGCCGAGGTGACTGACGCAGGCATGAATATCGTGCCGGCGCGGCGCCAGATCACACTGCGAGATCTGCTGACGCATACCGCCGGCATTTCCTATGGCACCCAGGCACATATTGCGGATCTGTACGCCCAGAATGGTCTCGGTCCTGAGGCGGGTATGGGCTGGTACACGGCAGACAAGGAAGAGCCTGTCTGCAGCACCATGGAACGCCTCGCATCCCTGCCCTTTGTCGCTCATCCCGGAGAGCAATGGGTCTATGGCTACAACACGGACGTGCTGGGCTGTGTTGCGGAACGTGCCTCTGGCATGCCGCTGGATGAGCTCATCCGCAGCCGCATTACCGGACCGCTAGGAATGCAGGATACCGAATTCTTTGTGACGCCTGCGCAAGCGGAGCGGCTGGTCACCGTGTATTCCAGTGATGACAGTGGCAAGGCGGTGCGGGCCGCCGAAGGTTCGAGGGGTCAGGGACACTACGTGGACGGACCGCGACGCAATTTTGCTGGCGGCGCGGGGCTGATTTCCTCGGCACGGGACTACAGTCGATTCCTTGAAATGATTCGTCTTGGGGGCGCACTCGACGGGGTGCGGATTCTGGCGCCGCGCACCGTCGCGCTGATGACCAGCAACCAGGTCGGCACCCTGCATTCGAGCACCGGCCTGGGTTTCGGCCTGGGCTTTGAAACTACCGATCGTTATGGGGCCAACGGCATGGACTCGGTGGGGTCTTTCGGCTGGGGTGGCGCTTACGGATCCATCTATCGAGTAGATCCGGAAGCGGGTCTCAGCATCCTGTTGATGATCAATCAGTTGCCCAACAGCGCGGATATCCGCGTGAAGTTCCCGACTATGGTCTATCAGGCTTTGGAGTAAGCAAGTGCTGAGGAATAAGGCTCGAAGGCATCGCTCACCATGTTGACGCTGTCATCGATCGTTTGGACTGCCCTTGCTTTTGCTCTCATCAGCTTTTGGTGGCAGGGCGACATGATCAAAAGACACGCCCTTGCGCATCTCTATCAGTATTTTCGCGAACAGGATTTGCAATTGCTGGATCAGACCATCGTGCTTGAGGGAGTGTGGCCGCGCCGTAATGAATTCGGGTCTTTGCAATTGCGCAGACGCTACCGGTTTGAGTTTACGTCGACAGGAGAGCAACGTTATCAGGGCTTGATCGAGCTAAGCGGTCGACGACTGCAGCGCATCGAACTGGAAGCCCATATTTTGCCCGATAGCCAGAATCGCCTGCAGTAGTAGTCAATCGGCACCCTTTGCGCCGGGAGTAACAAAGCACCTTTGATTCCTCCAACCTGGTAAATTCAGGGCTACTTTTCGGGGCATCTGAAAGAGTTCAATTGCTCCAGGACTCACGATTCCAGGTGCCACTGAAGCCTTGCCCGGAGGCCAGGGCACTCAGCGGTGGGACCAGAAACTTGCGCAGGTCTGCGATGACCAACTCCAGCGTCAGCGCTTCAAGCCGATTCCTTTTCAGGAACCCTTGCCACTGCAACTGTTTTTGCAAATCGGTGGCGAAGGCCTGGGTCAGACCGAATGGCACATCCGCCGGGATGTCAGTGCCTCGGCGTGATAAAGTGGCACTGATGGCTTCGTGCAGCACCTCACCCTCAAAATCGCTGTGCTTGGTCAGCACCCACAGATCGAAGTAATCCTTCATCCGGCTGTTGGCCACGCCGAGGGTAATCAAGGCTTCGAGCTTTTCGGCTACAACGGTGTAGTGCGGATAGGCGCGGAGTTTGGGCGCCGGAAACTCGTCGAGCATCACCGGATAGTCCACAGCCTGAGGCCCGGGCGTGACCGCATCACCGTAGCCAACGTCAACCTGGATCGGACAACGTGCTCCATCAATCCACCCCAGCAGGGTCACGCGTATGCCGGCGTAGTTGGCCTCCTTGCGGATTTCTTTCGCACGAATGCTATGGGCATCGAAGCGGATGCCGTCATCGACGTCCAGCGCACACAAGTCTGTGAAGACCGCAATCAAGTGCGGTTCTTCAGCGAGACCGAAACCGAGCAAGTCAATGTCCCGCGTCGGCCGCAGCGGCACATCGAACCACAGGTCAAACAGCAGCGCACCCTTGAGCAAGAAATGGTCTGCGTGTGTGGAGATGCTCAAACGATACAGCAGTCGCTCCAGCGCATATCGCAGCAGCACCAGCGTGAAATCCCGCTTGTCAGCGCGGGCCTTGTTGAGCAGTTTGGCACGCACGGAAGCAGCAACATTGCGACCGCTCATGTCAGCGCCTCCAGATACGGCCGCATCACATTGCCCACCCGACAGATCTGGGCGCAGTGCCACAGATCGTCCATCTTGACCCGCTTGGCGTTCCAAGCCTCACGCAGCGCTTCGAGGGCGACGTCCAGACCAATCTTGTTGCGGTATTTGAAGCAGTCGGCCACCGTCTTGGCCACGCTCGTCACCCGCACCGTGACGCCATCGAGTTGGTGCTCTTCCACCCCCGTAGTGAGAGAGTCACCGCCAAAGCGCACGATTCGCAGCGGTGGGTAGTCAATTTTGGGGGCACGGGCCTTGTTGCCAATCGCCACCCACACTTCGAATGGTGTCTGGGTTGTCAGTCCGTGAAACTGAAGTGCTGACAACAGGCACACCAGGACTTTCGGATGTTTGCTGGTCACCTCGGCCAGAGTGGAGTGCTCTGATGCCGGTCGATTCGGCAATGCATAAAGACCACGGCAAAGCCGGGTCAGCTTGCCTTGCTGTGCCAGCGTGCTCAGTGCCATACGGGAAAAGCCGCACGCTTCCACGTCACGCGGTCGCAGCAGGCCCTGGCGGCGAGCCATTTCAAGAATGGAAGCGTGCAGGTTGCTCATGTCAGCTCTATTATCAAATTGTCGGTAAATATCAATATATACCGACTAAATGATCTTCGCCATATCAGACCTTTCGCCCACACCTATATCTGAAACAACTTGTTGATCTTCACCGCAAACCCACGGTTGCGCAGCTCCAGCCCGCTGGGGTGAGCAAACGGGTCGGTGTTGCGGTCATCGCTGTACACCACGAAGAATTCGCTGCCGGGCGCCCACTCCCAGCGAAAGCGGAAGTTGGTGCTGAACGAGCTGGCGTTGGAGTCGTATTGAATAAGGCCACCAAGATACATGCGCGGTGACAGCGTGTAGGTGACGCGGAAGCTCGACAATTCCGTTCTGAAATCACCTTCCGGCAGTTCCACCTTGTTGATGGAGTAACTCGGCTCCACCGACAATTGCGGCGACAACTCGATGCGCCCGCTGCCAAAGCCGATGGAGGTATTGGTGCCGCTCCAGAAGTCCCCCACACGCAGCGACAGTACTCCACTGACATTGCGCTGTGCCCCGAAATTGTAGGAGGCCAGGTAACTGGTGAAGTCGTACTTGCCAGGGCGCAACGTGACGCCCGGGGCAATTCGGAAAGGCCGCACCAGCATTTCGAAGTCGTCACTGGCGGAAACAGTGAAGATGTCACTGGTTTCAAATTCAGTGGCGAAACTCAGCGTGCGCTGGCGCGATTCCAGCGCATCCGTCGTGGCTGACCAGTACGCCTGAGTATTGGCTTCGAGATTGAACCGGCGAATCCACTCGATGGACGCCGGGCGCGGGCTGTAGCGCGCGCCTGCGGAGAACTGCTTGAAATTGTTGCGCCGCTTGAAGCCTATTTCCGGATTGAAGTTGTTCTCCACCACCAGATATCCCGTGTTGAGTCCGTACAGATCGCTGTCGTACGCCACGTTGGCCATGTAACTCTGGTTGTCGTTCTTCAAGTTCGGGCTGTCGGTCTTGGCCAGATAAGTGTCGAAGGAAAAGTCTTCCAGAAAATCGAATGCTCCGTCGACGGCATACAACTGACTGGAGCCCTTGCCCACCAGAGATTCGGATCTGTCAGTGACCATGACGCCCACCGTGCTGCGACTGAAGACGTCGCGCTTGACGCGCAGCACCGAGAATCCCGTGGATTCCAGCGTGGCGAAATCCTCCGCGTCGGTATTGATGGTCAGTGCGCCAATCTCGTAATTGCCGACCTTGCCGGTGAGTCTGGCGCCAACCTCGATCGGCACGATCTGCCCCTGCTCCAGCCCGATTCTGCGGCTGAAGAACATGGTGGGCACTTCCAGGCCGCGTACCTGGGAGAAGTCAAAGTTGCCGCGGCCCTCCAGAAAGAATTCGCGCTTCTCTGGAAACAGCTGGCTGAAGCGTGTGAGGTTGACCTGGCGCTCGTCCACCTCGACCTGGGCAAAATCGGTGTTGTAAGTGAAGTCGGCCGTAAGATTGTTGGTGATCCCGAATTTGACATCGACTCCCGCCTCGCCTTTCGCCTTGTTGCTGATACGAGGATTGGATTCGCGATTGGTAATGACGTTGCCGAGGCCATAGGGTTTCACTTCAAGATTGAAGTTGCGCGCCGGCACTTGCAGGTTCTCCAGCGTTCCTGCTTCCGAGACACGCCACATGCCCGACACCAGGCTGTTGCCCCGTGCGGCCGCGATCGGCACTTCCGTCAGATAGGAGGCTTCGTTGAAACGCCGGATGATGCGCCGCAGTTGCAATCCCCACACTTGCTCTTCGCCCGGCTCATAGCGCAGCGAGCGAAAGGGAATTTCCATCTCGACAGTCCAGCCGCCATCGAAGCGACCCACACGGGAATCCCACACCACGTTCCAGTCGAAATTGACGCCACGACCACCGTCGCCTTCGTTGGTGATGGCGAAATCGGAAAAGCCGCCAATGGGTGTCACCAGAAACGCCGAGCCATTGCGCCGGTCCAGAAAGGTATCCACCAGCACCGAGAACGAATCGTTGGTGCGCAGCTGCTGGGTGTCACGGCGCATCTCATTGGCGATCCATTCGCTCTCCGGCACGGATTCATACACCCGTGCCGCGACGTACAGATTGTCATCGTCGAAGTAGATCCACGCCTCGGTTTTCTCGCTGGCCGGCGAACCGGCATTGGGAATCTGCTGAATGAAATTGCTCAGCGGCGCAATCTGCGTGTAGATGGCTTCATCGAGAGTGCCGTCGATGCGCACCTCCGCGTCGAAGCGCGTCGCGTTGACGAAGGTGTTGCCCTCCGCGTCGCGCCTGACGACGATGTCCTGGGCAACGGCGATGGAGCAAAGCATTGAAGAAAGCAGGAGGCCGATCTGACGTGCGCTGTTCTTGTAGTTTTTCATCACGTGATCCTGTCTTGGATTGTTATTGTCGATCCTGAATACGCCCGGCGCCCCCGAGCTCGTAATACACCAGCGGTACAAAATCAATCGCGGTCCAGCCCGCTTCCTGTCCCCACTTTGCGTCGTAGTCCGCTGTGACATTGGCGGCCATCACCTCGTCCAGATGTTTGCCGTCCATGATCATGGCATGCACCTTGTCACGGATGTCGACCGTCATGGCGCGGAACTCTTCCATCTCGGCGCGGCCGACGACTTCCAGTCCGTGACCGGGAATCACTTTGGTATCCGGCCCGGCCATGGCGATGGCCATGTCCAGTGCGGCGATGGTGCCGGCCAGTGTGCCGCCGTTGAACTTGTCGATGATGGGATAGCTGCTGGTGCGAAACACATCGCCCAGATGCAACACGTTGGACGTGGGGAAATACACAAACACATCGCCATCGGTGTGCGCGGGCGGCGCCAGGAAGGCCCGCACCTCTTCGCCATTGATATGAAAACTGATGCCGTCGTTGAAGGTAATGACTGGGCGCGCGGCTGCCGGTGGCGGTGGCGTGAAGGAGCCACCCTGCCGCGGAAAGTGGCTTTTTTCCTGCAGAAAACGCAGGCGGGTGTTGTCGTGGGCGAAGATCAGCACGCCGAGCTCCGCCAGATTTTCATTGCCGCCGATGTGATCGATATGGATGTGTGTGTTCAGCAGAAAGCGGATCTCGCTGTCGGTGACCGACTTCACGGCAGCAACCAGTTTGTCTGACAAGGGCGCGAAAAGTGAGTCTACCAGCAAGGCGCCATCGGGCCCGACCTGCACGCCCACATTGCCGCCGCCACCGGGGCGCTGCACCATGTAGACATTGCCCGCCACCGGCACGATGGCGAGCTCGACCCCCTGGAGCTGGTCGGCTTGCCCGTAGCCAATTCCAGGCGTCAGCAGCATGGCAGTTGCCATCAACAGCAGGGCGAACGTGGTCGTTGGTTTGGTCATCCATTGCACTCCCATTCAATCGGTTTCTTGAGGTTTTGTTTTCGCCAGCGCATCCGCTTACGCAAGACGAAGATAGTCTCTCTTGTAGCCGGCGAAATACAAACAGTATTTGCCCAGCGGCTTGTTCAGCCATTCAGAGACCTTCACCACCGTGGGTCCCCGGATACTGACCCCGATGCGGGATTCACGCCCACCGTGGCTCCAGGACGGTACACAGTCCAGGACGGAGTTCTGGGAAAAAAGCCTTTCTGTTGCGCTGCATCACTTTTACAATCCGGAAATTTGCGCTGCATCACTTTTATAATCCGGAAATAGCAGTAGCCTTGACAAAAAATCGATGGCTTTCCCAGACAAGGAGACAGGTATGAAAATGAAGAAACGACGACTTTCCAGCGCTGTTGCCGCTGTCATGTGTGTGCTGTATCTGCCAGTTGCCACAGCACAGATGCCGACGTCGGGTGGAAATATGTCACCTCCTCCTGGCGGACCGACCACGCCACCCCCCGGAGGAACAACCACACTTCCTGGCGGACCGACCATGCCACCCCCTGGAGGAACAGGCGGACCGACCATGCCCCCGCTGCCTGGACTGCCTGCAGATTTTGCCAAGGTCAAGCCTGGCGACTTCTTTCAGCAGTTCAAACCAACGGATTTCTCCGGACTAACGGGAGCAAACCTTGGCAACATGACCCCGGATTTCATGAAGAGTTTTACCCCCGAACACATTGCCAACATGAAGCCGGATTCGTTTGGGTCTTTCGACAAGACACAGTTCCAGAATCTGCCCCCTACAGCGATGACGGGCTTCAGTGCTGATCAGCTGCAGAAGCTTGACCCGAAAGTGATGTCGGGAATGAGTGCGACCCAGCTCGGCGCCTTCAAGCCGGAAGCCATGGCCGGGTTCAAGCCAGAGCAGATCGGGGCTCTGTCGCCGGAAATGATGTCGAGATTCACTCCGGAGCAGTTCACGAAGCTTGACTCCAAGGCCTTTGCAGGCATTACCCCACAGCAGATCACCGCGCTGTCCGGCACGCAGATTGGCGCCATGGACAGAAGCAAGCTGGGGGCCTTGACGCCCGACGCCATCAAGGCAATGGGTGACGACATGCTTGGTTCCTTGAACAAGACCGAGTTCAAGAACATGGCCAGCGGGGATTTCTCCAAGATGATGGTGAACTTCGATCCCACGAAATTCTCGCCCGACGAGCTGAAGGATTTCATTCCCCCAAGCTGGAACATGAACGCGCAGACCGGGCAATTGACAGCGCCGCCAGGGGCCGGGCTGCAGTTCAAGGCGCTGCCAAGTCTTGATACCGCAACCATACAGATGCCCACACTGCCGGACTTGAACTCCAAGCTTGCGCTCGGCGGCTCGGCGACGGGGGGCAATACCGTTCTGCAGGGCATGACCCAGGCACTGGGCAGTGTTGACCCCACGCTGAAGTTCGAGCAGGCCGGCGGCATCCTCAGTGTCAAGGGAACGGGGACAAGTGCCGCCCCAATGGCGGCGTTCATCGCGGACTCCGCCGGCATGATTCAGGCGCCTGCCGGCGCCAAACCAGGCATCACCCAGGACGCAACGGGCAAGTTTGTCATCACCACTCCCGAAGGCTACAGGGTGCCTGTCATCCCCGCGCTGCAGAACCCCACAGCACTGATCAACGCCATTCCAGGCTTGAAGCTGGATGTGGCGGACAAAGGCGAGACGAAGATCACGCTGCCCGGCGCCAACCCGCTCAATGGCATCGCGGACCCCTTCGTCACCACGTCAACCCAGCCGCCGGGCATCTACCGATCTGGTGCGAAGGGCAAAGAGGAGGCACTGGTGGTATTCCCAGATGGCACAGCCCAGAAAGTCAGGCCCACGATCCAGAGCCCTGAATAGTTCCAGAGTGCCACCAAAGGGATTGCGCAGGTTGGCGATCTGAAGGTCAATGTCGATGGCAGCATCACGCTGAAGTTTGAAGGTCAGCCGCTGACCTTGAAACCTGAGTTCGAGGTAGTGCCGGGCGCCTCGGGCACCTCGGTAACGCCTTCGATCACCATGATTGATTCCACCACAGCGGAGTTCACGAACGCTCGGGGTGACAAACAGCGATTCCATGTGAATCCGTAACTGCGTGCTAAGGCGCTATCCAAGCTGAACTCGCCTTGGAGATCCTTTCCATGATGGCGGTCCACGCAGGTTCGCGATGCGCATCCTGGTATCGAAACACAATGGCATCGGCGGGATGCGCCGATGCCAGTCGCAGGCTGGCATACAGTTGCCGTGCTGCCGTGGCGGGGTCGGCATCCAGACGCAATTCCTGCACGCTGTGAATATGCGCCGGCTTTACCAGTGCAACGCCTTCCACAACATCCGGCAGGGTGGCCAAGGCGGCATTGAGCGTCGCCAGCAGGTCCCCCTCGAAGGCATCGTCGACCGTGAACAAAGGTTTGCTTGGCATGTAGTGATGCTTCATCTGCCCCGGTGCGTCAACGCGTTGCGAATGCTGCCAGCCCGTGAAGAGCCCCGCGCCCTGCAGCACCCCCCTTATCTGCTCCTGCGTCACGGCACCCGGACGCAGCAGGCTGAACGAGTCCGCATTGATGGCAAGCACCGTGGATTCTATGCCCACCGCACAGGTACCGCCGTCGACGACATCCACCTGATTGCTGAACTCTTCGATGACGTGACTTGCGGCCGTGGGACTGGTGCGCCCGAACAGATTCGCGCTGGGCGCCGCAAAGGGCTCGCCCAACGCCGCGAGGATCTGCTGTGCAATGGGATGATGCGGACAGCGAATGCCCACAGTGCCGAGTCCCGAGGTAATGAGACTGGAAACCAGCTCAGACTTCGGCATCACCAAGGTCAGCGGGCCGGGCCAGAACGCTTCAGCCAGAATCTGTGCAGCCTGTGGCCAGTCTTTGGCCAGTGACCTGGCCTGGGGAATGTCCCGGACATGCACTATCAGCGGATCGAAAAAGGGACGCTTCTTGGTCGCGAAAATGCGCGTGAGCGCGGCTTCAGAGTGCATGCGGCCCGCGAGGCCATAGACCGTCTCGGTGGGCACCGCGACCACCTGGTCGTTCTTGAGTCGCTCCGCAGCTTGCGCTGGAGTCACCAGGCTCATGGCTCTTCCCTTCAGGAGGCTTGCAATGTGTGATGTTGGCCGCGGGATGGTAGCAGGAATTCACCACGAATGAGCAGCCACGCCACGATTGCAGCCTGATACATCTGCGTTACAATGCCATTACTTTCACTTTACGGCAGACGCCCCATGAGCCCCTCCAAGACCGCCACCCTGAACCTGCGCATCGACCCCCGCATCAAGGAAGCCGCCCGCATAGCGGCCCTGCGCGAACACCGCTCCATTGCCAACCTGATCGAGGTGCTGATCCGCAAGCATTGCGAGGCCAATGGCATCTCCATCCCCGAGCAGCATGCCCTCTTTGGGGAGTCCGATGATGAATGAGAAAACCCTGCGGGCACTGATCGAGGCCGGCGCGGTGCGCAAGTTGCGCATCATTGCCGATGGCAGCCTCTTCCATGTAGAAGCCGACACCCCCACCGCGACCGTCACGGCGACCACGACCACAGGCGCCATCAAGACCTGGAGCACGCTGGACGCCTGCGCGAAGTGGGTGCGGGGGCTGGGGCTGGGCGTGGCGCAGATTCATCTGGCCAGGTGGACCCCGGAGCAGCGGGGGTTGCGCTTGTGAGCGAGACGTTCTCAAGGGCTGTGTGCTGCGACTGCCCGTTCCCAACTGTCACCCCGGTGTCAAACAGGTAGATTAAGATCAGATGCCACCCTTGAGAGAGCAAACCATGACACGTACCCATCTTCCCGCCTGGATCTTCCTCTGCAGCCTGCCCCTGGCCTCCCCTGCGGCCCTTGCGCAATGCGGCGTCGCTGACCCCGCTGCCCAGACTGCGCGCGGCACGGTGTTCGTCGACGACAACGGCGACGGGGCGCGCAATGCCGGCGAGCGCGGCGTGCAAGGCGTGAGTGTCAGCAATGGCTGCGACGTAGTCTTGACCGATGCGGATGGCGACTACGCAATTGCCCTGGCCCCTTTGCAGATCCTGTTCGTCTCGCAGCCCTCGGGCTACAGCATCGCCGTCGACGACAACAATATTCCGCGCTTCTACTACCGGCACTATCCTGAAGGCACGCCTGACACCATTG
The DNA here is from genome assembly GCA_903889815.1 of uncultured Gammaproteobacteria bacterium. Taxonomy (GTDB): domain Bacteria; phylum Pseudomonadota; class Gammaproteobacteria; order Pseudomonadales; family Pseudohongiellaceae; genus UBA5078. The sequence goes on along the minus strand of CAISYX010000302.1, from coordinate 4,986 downwards.
GCGGCACTGCCGTGGCCTGGCGATACGAAGTGGCCAATGCCACCGGACCCCTGCCGGACGCCATCGACTTCCCCCTGACGGCTATAGCTGATGACAGTGTGCAATTCACGGCCCACGCCTTCGCCGATCCGCAGGCCCGCTCGGAGCTGGATCAGGACAAGTTGCGCGAGGATCTGGTCACCACGCTGATCGGCAATCCCTTCGGTGCGCAGTTTGGTGTCACCGTGGGCGACGTGGTGTTTGACAGCCTGAGCCTGTATGACCGCCACAAGGAAATGATGGCGCTGATGGACATTCCCCAGTGGTATCTGCCGGGCAATCACGACATCAACTTCGAGTCTCCGGATGCCCGCTTTGCCAACGAAACCTACAAGCTGCACTTCGGCCCAACCTATTACTCGTTCAACTACGGCAATGTGCACTTCGTGGCACTGAACAATGTGGAGTACGCCGGCGCAGGGAACAGGATGGCAGACGGCGAGGCTTATCGCGGCTATATCCACGACGAACAGCTGTACTGGCTGGCGCGCGACCTCGCCCACGTGCCGAAGGACAATCTGATCGTGATCGCCTCGCATATCCCGCTGGTGTCGGAAGCCGTCGATGCCAACGGCACGGTCACCACCGGCCCGCAAACCGAGAACTTTGCCCAACTGCTGGAAATTCTGGAACCCTTTGAGCATCTCTACGGCATGGCGGGCCACGACACCAGCAACAGCTGGAAAGTGGAAGTGGGCCACAGCCACGGTTGGCACGGACAGCCCTGGATTGCGCACACCCTGGCGGAAGTGCGCGGCAATGGCTGGGGCACCGGACCGCAAGACCTGCGCGGCGTCAGCGACGCCATGATGCAGGATGGCAATCCCAACGGTTTCTACCTGCTGCGCTTTGATGACGTTGACGTGGTGCCGCAGTTCATGCCGTTTCCCTATGGCGCCGATGCCAGTCAGGGGCTGCGCATTACGCTGGACCCGCCACTGAGTCAGGCGGAGGGCGGCAGTGTCAATCGCGGCACCTTGGCGGACGGCACCAGGGTGGTGGTGAATCTATTCGATGGCGGCGTACGAGACTCCGTCTGGCTGTCACTCAATGGCGCCGAGCGCCAGCCCATGACCTATGTGGTGCGCACCGACCCGTTTGTGGAGCGCGTGTACCAGCAGTTGACGGGGACAGACCAGGCCATTGGTCCGGCCACCGCTTCGGCCCATGTCTGGGAGCTGCCGCTGCCCGCTGCACTGCCTGTCGGTGTAAACCGCATCGAGGTATTCAGCGTGGATGAGTTTGGCCAGCAGCATCAGCGTGCCTTCAGTTTTGAAGTGATGCCCTGAAGGCGCCAGGACGGGCATCAGCCGGCTGATGCCCGGGCACCCCGAATTTGACGCTAATGCGCCTGCATTGAAGTGGTCTCGACCCAGTTGATCCCGTCAAAATCTCGAACAATTTTTATCACCTTGTATTGTCTCAAGAGCCGATCAAACTGCCGCTTTTTCATTTCTGACAAGAGCTTCCGAGCCTTGTGGGTGTTGATCCTGCCATGTTCAGACACCAGGTAACGATTGTTCATGTAGTCGTAAAGACTGCGGGGATTGCGGTAGAAATTGGGTGCGCTTTGGCGAACAATCGCTGCGCCGATCTTGCACAAGCAAGGTTCCCTGGATTTGGGGCTGTAAAAGACAACGCTGTTGTCCTCTGTTCTCAACAAGGTCAAGGCAGAAATGACGGCAAGAAACGTATCGGCCTGTTTGAAGAAATTTTCAACAGACGCTGACGTGTCCTCTCTGAATTCATCGATATTTCCAGCCAGCATGTAGGAGATCAACACATTGATGACGTTGAATCTTCCTATGGAAGCCGAAGAAGACACCATCTTTCTCATGTAAGACGGGTCATTCAGAATCAGCATGTCAAAGGCAGACAAGCAGATGTCGTACGGCAGGTTCTGAATTCTTTCCAGCGCCATCACTGTCTATGCAAACGGGTACTTGGGCTTGTGAGGATACGTGGAAACTGGCCGCTGACTCGCCGTGTCGAAATCTGCCGAATGCGTGAAATCAAGCCCCAAAAGGAGCCCCATGGATCGCGCCTTTATAATGGCCTTGCTTTGCGAATCCACTGACATCTTTCTGTAGAGATTGCGGATATGACTCTGCACAGTAGAAACGCTGATTTCCATCTTCCTTGCGACTTGTGCGTAGGTCATGCCGGCTGCAATCCCTCGAAGCGTGTCGATTTCCCTTGCTGTCAGATTGAAATCAGCGGTAATGGCAGCTTCGGGCTTTGCTGACCTCTCAGATTTGAACAATCTTTCTACTATCTTTCCTGAAAAAGAAGCATTCCCGGCAATCGTGCTTGTCAGCATGCTGACGATGATCTGTTCAGAGTCGGAATAGATGGCAAATGAATTGGCACCATGTGCGGATGCTGTGATGATGGATGATTCCTTGGGCGATCTTGACATTCCTACTATCGAACAGGCCGGATATCGACTCCTGACTTCCGAGATCAACAAGTTGCTGTTGATGTCCTCGAGATCAAGATCAATCACAGCGAGGTCCAAAGCGCCGCGCGCATCAAAAATGCGTTCCGTAGCGAAGGTTCCTTTCATGAAAGCTTCAACATGCCATCTTCCTTCCAGCTTCATGACGTACTGCGAGGTTTTTTCGAGACATTCCTTGTCGCTGACAACAACGATTGCCTGGTAGTAATCCCGTTCAGGTTGCAAATCAACAACAGTCCCCTCCGGAAGATAGCGTTTCAGGTCGAGGGTAAAGTCCGGGCACGTTTCGACGAACCAGTCCATCAAGGGCGTCAGCCGCATGGGTTGGGCAATCAGATAGCCTTGGCAGATTATCTCCCTGTGCCCCATGAGCCATTACAGCGTTTCCGTGGTTTCCACACCTTCCACGACGATAGTCATCTTCAAGGACTTCGCGATCTCTGCCATGGCGGTGAGAATTGTCTGCGAAGCGATATCACTATGCAGATTGGTGACGAACTGTCTGTCCACTTTCAATTCATCAAATCCGAGAGTCCGCAACCTTAACAATCCCGAGTGCCCGGTACCGAAGTCATCGATGGACAGTCGTATTCCGCGAATCATCATCCTGGCGATGGATTCCTGTACATGATGAAGTCCATCCAGGGTGCCGTATTCGGTGACCTCCATGATCAATTTCTGGGGATCAACCAGACGTCGCGCGAGCAGGGAAAACACCTTGTCGGGAAACAGCGGATCGCGAAACGCATTCATGGGCACATTGATGGACACAGTGCCTTTGTAGCCCACTTCATTCTGAATCGTCTGAAAACCATGGAGTGCAAGCTCGAGAATATTCAAGCTGAACTCGACGGCCATCTCGACGGATTCCATGACATCCAGGAAGAAATTGGGCGTCAATGTCCCATGTTTCGGGTGATCCCAACGTGACAGCGCCTCAAGCCCGCAAACACGGCCGGTTCGCAAGTCGATCTGAGGTTGAAACAATGCAACGAACTCCTTGTTTTCGATCCCGCCACGAACATCCTCTATCGAAATCAAGTCATCGATCGCGGGTGCGATCCTGACAGGCGTGGCGCCAAGGGGGCGAACTGGATTTCGATTGTTCTCGCCTGACAGCAAGTGCTGGAGCGCCTGAACATTCAATGGCTTCCTGAACTGACCGAGCACCTTGAGTCCGTGACTGATGGCCGTTTCTACGGCCATATCGATCACTTTTCCAGTGACGCCACTGACGATGACAATGGCTGCGTTCGGGCACAGGCTCGCAAATTTTCGAATTTCAACAATGCCGTCTCTATTGCCCCGCAAATACAGGTCTAGAATGATGAAATCCGCTGTCTCAAGCCACTCAGCAGGCACTTTTCTGCTGTCATCGACACATTGCAGATCGAAAAGTGCACTCAAGGCATGCTTGTAGAGCATGGCGTAAACGGCATCATCTTCAATGACAACGACTTTTTTCTTGTTCATGGAATTGCCCCAGTGTTCATGGGATTACTTTTTTAAATATGTTAGTCCTTGTCTAACTTGGATTTTAATCCCATGAATATGCTAGATGGACTGATTTGGAGCGCAGGAGGCCAATGCACTCAGGCGCGGGTGTAGGTGTTGAACCAGCTCACCATGCGCGACCAGGCCAGTTCAGCGGCCACCTGGTTGTAGCGCTCGGGCGTGGCATCGTTGAAGAAGCCGTGGACGGCCGCCGGATGGATGTCGGCCTCGTAGGTGACGCCCGCCGCCTGCAGCGCCGCCTCGTAGGCTGGCCAGGCTTACACCAGACGGGTGTCCAGCTCGCCGTGCTGCACCAGGATGGCGGCCTTGATGCTGGGCACGTCGGCTACCGGCGCAGCTGCGCCATAGAACGGCACTGCAGCCGCCAGGTCTGCCCCGAGCCGCACCGCCAGCTGGTTCGACACCCCGCCGCCATAGCAGAAGCCGGTCGCCCCGATCTTGCCATTGCAGTCCTCACGCCCTTTCAGCCACAACGCCGCCGCCACGATGTCCTCGAAGCGCTTGTCGGCGTCAAGGCCACTGAACAGTTGACCGCCCTGATAATCATCGCCGGGATAGCCGCCCACTGAGGTCAGCACGTCCGGCGCAAAGGCCATGAAATTGGCCAGCGCCAGCCGGCGGGCCACGTCTTCCGTGTGGGGATTGAGGCCGCGGTTTTCGTGAACCACGATGATGCCAGGCAGTTTGCTGGGGGTTTCAGAACGGCTGTCGGCGCTGTAAGGCCGCACCAGATAGCCGCGGATAAAGCCATGCCCCTGGGGCGACGGCAGAGTGACGTAACTGGCCGTGAGGCGCTCGTCGTCGCGGGAGATCTGCTGCCCCATCGCGTAATCGGGCATCAGCGCCTCCACCAGCGCGCCGGCGGTGAACCCGGCGACGACAAATTGCTTCGCCCGGCTCAGGAAGGTGCGCCGGCTGATCTCGCCGTGCACGTACTGGTTGTAAAGTTCGATGGCCTCGGCGGGCACGGTGCG
>CAISYX010000301.1 GCA_903889815.1 uncultured Gammaproteobacteria bacterium | reverse complement strand
CACTCAGACCGGCAGTACTGGCAGCGGCCAAGAAATTTATGCAAGTAAATCAACCCTCGACTGCGACAATTACTCAATACGCCATAATTCCCAAACAAAATTCTTGCCAATACACGGCATATACCCCAGCTTATCCCAAAGCGATTAGTTCGGAACTGTCGCGGGCTATTCAATAACTAGGAGGTAGAAGTCATGGCTGACGCGAAGCAAGCTGCTGCCGCTGCGGGGCTAGAAAAGATCATCGCCAGAGCGTGGCGTGACCCTGCCTTCAAGGCAGCACTGATCACCAACCCTGCTGCGGCTCTGAAGGCTGAAGGTATCGATGTGCCTGCTGGCATGGCGGTGACCGTGCTGGAGAACACCGACAAGCAGTTCCATCTGGTGCTACCGCCTGAACCCACTGATGAGCTTCCTGATGAAGCGCTCGATGCGGTGGCTGGGGGCTATAATAAGAAAACCTACTATGATGGAACCGAGTGGCAGGGGACATAAAAAAAGATGACCGATAAAAATCAGACCGAAGCCACCGTCCCCGACGGAAGCGACGCAGCCCAACAGGATGTGGCAAAGGCTACCGACACCAAGGCCGAGGCTACCGGCACTGCCAAAGCCAGCGATGAGCTCTCCGAGGATGACCTCAAGGCGGTGTCAGGGGGGCGGTATAGAGGTAATCTGGGTAACTTCGCTCGGCCCGGGTACCGCAAGTAAAGCCAGTTCAGGCCTGACAGACACGAGAACCAAGACAAACTCCCCGCAGCTGAATCCCAGCAGGAAGCGACGTGGTTCGGCCAAACCAGGGCCGACGCGACTGCCACCGCCAAGGCCAGCGATGAGCTAGCCGATGAAGACCTCGACGCGGTCGCTGGGGGAAAGGTTTTTAAAAAGTGTCCTGATTATTCCGTTATAAAAGGTCTGCCCCATGTCTGAGCACGACACCACATCCGGCAAAATCATCGCCAAGGCATGGCGTGACCCTGCCTTCAAGGCGGAGCTGATCGCCAACCCTGCTGCCGCTTTGAAGGCTGAAGGTATCGATATGCCTGCTGGCATGGCGGTGACCGTGCTGGAGAACACCGACAAGCAGTTCCATCTGGTATCGGCACTCCAGCCAACCGAGGGCGCGTCTACTGTTGCCCTCGATACGGCGCCAGCGGGGCTATCTATAATTTGATTGGTTGTTCGTTCTCCAATTGAACCCTAGCAATGATCACTGACCGCTTTCCTGCTAATTTTGGGTTGAAAGGATGAATTCTTTTGACGACCTCGTTGCGTTTGAAGCCTGATATCCAAGGTCATGTTGTTTCGCCCGATGAAGTGGCCTTGTTGAGTGAAGGTGTCAGATTTGCATTGCGAGGCAAAATTTATGCAGCCATAATTCCACTATTGGATGGCACGAGAAGCAATGATTCGATCGCTGCTCTACTCTCGGGTCGCTTTAGCCCAGCATTGATCTATTATGCGCTGGAAGAGCTTCAATCAAAAAATTATGTGATTTCGGGCGATGCTAACAATACTGAATTGACCGCCGCTGCCTGGTGGTCCAGCCATAATGTGGCGTATGATGTATTGGCGTCGCTGTCCCATTCCACCTCTCTGGTAGATGGAGGCGCGCATCCGCCAGCCTTCCTGGCTTTGCGAATAGCCATGCAAGCTGAGCAGGTGAAGGGCCCGCCTGCGGTTTTCCCGCTAACGGTGATCGCAGCCAGTGATTATCTGGATGAGCGTTTCATTCAGGCTGTTGAAGCTGGCATTGCTGCTGGCCGCACAATACTGCCTGTGCGCTTGGCCGGCGCATCGATTTGGATTGGTCCACTGCTCGATCAGGAGACGTCCGCGCTCTTCCCGCTTCTTATTCGTCGTTTAACGGCCAATAGACCAGCAGACGTAGCGGTCCGTGCCAGCGGGGCTGAATTTCCATTAATACCACCTCAAGGCTTGCCTGTTACTTTTGATCTTGCTGCGGCGTGGATTGCATCGGCCGCTCTAGCCATTGTCTCAGACCAAGCTCCAGCCTTCCTGAAAAAGGGGCTTGTTTCACTCGATCCATGGTCGCTGGAAACCACCCGACATCCCATTTCTATCGCCACAGCCGCAAACATCCCCAACCGCAGTGCCGCGATAAAACTGGCGCCGGCCCCCAAGCGTTTCACCCTCGACGGTGGGCACAGAACCTGCGCGCCGCAGGAAAGTTTGGCCCGTCTCGAACAGTTCGTCGGCCCAATCGCTGGCGTTGTGCCGGCGATTGAGAAGGTCCCGAACAGGACGGGCATGCATGTGTATGTCTGTACGCAAATATCAGACAGATCAGCATCAAACCATCGCGCGAACCGCGTTCTGGGTCGCCCTGGCGCGGCCGCGGGTAAAGGCGCGGGCGACCTGCAAGCGCGGGTAAGCTGCTTGGCCGAGGCCATCGAACGCTACAGTTGTCATCATCAGGGACATCATCCACTTCTCCATTCTCGGTTCGATCAACTCGGCAAGACCGCTATTGCTCCGCAGGATTTATTGCTGTTTAGCACCACGCAATATGAAAATAGAAATCTAACAAACGAAATTAATAGCTGGGGGTTTAATTGGGTCCCCGAACAATTCGATCCATCGCGTGCGATTGATTGGTCGCCAGCGTGGTCATTGACGCATGGCCGGGAAGTCTGGCTCCCAGCCGATTTTTGTTATTTCGGGTACACCAGCGATCGAAATCATGATTTCTGCAAGGCTGACTCCAATGGCTGTGCCGCGGGCAATACGTTGGAGGAGGCTATCCAACAGGGCTTCTTTGAATTGGTCGAACGCGATGCTTGCGCTCTATGGTGGTACAATCGTGTGACGCGACCAGGCGTGGATCTCGATAGTTTTGATGATCCTTTTTTCGCCAGTATGAAGAACAGCTTCAACCAAGCTGGGAGAGAACTGGTGGTGCTGGACATCACCAGTGACCTGGACGTTCCAACAGTGATGGCGATCTCGTGGCGCCGGATTGACGGCGGGGGTATTCATTTGGGCCTTGGTTGTCACCTCGAAGCGCGCTTGGCCATTTCACGTGCATTGGCCGAACTCAATCAGGGGGTGATTGATGAATTTGGCGATAAGGACCCGGCATTCCTGGAAGGTTTCGACATCCACCACGCGCGCTGGCTGCGCGAAGCCACAATTCAAAATCAACCCTATCTGCGGCCGGCAGATGGCCCGCGACGCGTGGCGGCGGATTTTACGAATGAAGCCACGCGTGACGTGCGTGATGACCTGCTGATCTCCATCGAAAAACTGCGCGCCAAAGGCTTGGAGATGATCGCTCTGGATCATACACGGCCCGATATCGGCTTCCCGGTCGCGCGGGTCGTGGTGCCTGGCCTCCGGCATTTCTGGGCGCGGCATGCGCCGGGCAGGCTTTATGACGTACCGGTCAGCATGGGGTGGCTTGATCGTCCGAAGACTGAGAGCGAGCTCAATCCCATTGCGTTTTTTTTGTGAGCCAATCTCCGCTCATTCTGCTATGGCGGCTGGGCCCTGGCCTGGCTCTGGCGCCGAAGGCAGAAACAGAACTGGCACTTACGCTGGCGGATGGCCGGATCATCACGCTCAAGCCTTCAACCATCGGCCAGCGCGATGCCCTGCTCGCCCTGCTGGAGGGCGCCGATGAGGCGCGCTGATTGGCGCTCACAGGCGGTGGTGACGGCGCAATGCTCCATCATTACATCGCCAAATTGGCTGCTGGTGGTATTATTGAAGCCAGTGCCGATCATGGCGCTGTGCCGCTGATGCGCTTGATCCCGCTCCAAATCGAGTTTTCGCTTCCTTGGGCAGAGGCCCTGCCACAGCGCGTCATGCTCAACCGCTTCGCCTATCTCAGGCGGAGTGAGCGGGGGGCAATATTGCAACACCCCGATGCCCCCTTTGAGGTATTGATCGAGGATGAAGCCTGTGGCCGCTTGATCACTGGCCTTGCTGGTGTCACCCGGCTTTGTCGTGGATGCCGATGCCGAGGAACCGCCGGCACGCCAAAGCTGGGAATTCCAGGACAGGTTGTTTCATCACACCACACGATCCCACAATGATCGGTTGCCGCGTGGCGCCACCTATCGGTTCTTGGATCAATGGCCCGCCCCGCCTGCGATCCGTCCGCATTATCAAGGTCAGCGCATTACCTTGCCGGGGCCGGGTTCGCTGCCAACTTCGAGCAGTGCTCCTTTGCGCGATGTCATGGAAAACCGCCGTTCGGCCCGTGCCATGTCGGCAGAACCGGTGAGCATTGAGGACATCAGCCTGCTACTCCACCGCGTCGCCCGGGCGAAAGAACTCGATTCTGGAAGCCAGTCTATACCTCAGGAAACCTTGCTGCGCCCTTACCCCTCAGCGGGCGCCATGCACGAATTGGAGTTCTATCTTGCGATTCGTTGTTGCGATCAATT
>CAISYX010000300.1 GCA_903889815.1 uncultured Gammaproteobacteria bacterium | reverse complement strand
TTGTGCCATGGGGAGTGCGGTGGCATGAGCGTGATTCCCCTGAGCGATTCCTCCGTGCAGCCCCTGTTGCAGGTGCGCGACCTGAAAATGCACTTCCCGGTAAAGGAAGGCATCTTCATGCGCACGGGCAAGTTCAACAAGGCGGTGGATGGCGTGAGTTTCGACATCATGCCCGGCGAGACCCTGGGCCTGGTGGGCGAATCCGGTTGCGGCAAATCCACGCTGGGGCGCTGCATCGCGCGGCTGTATCAACCCACGGCAGGACACATTCATTTCAAGGGCACCGATCTGGCCACGCTGGGACGCAAGGCGATGATGCCGTTCCGCCGCGACATTCAAATGATCTTCCAGGATCCGATGGAGTCTTTGAATTCGCGCCACACCGTGGGCGAGATTCTGGAAGAGCCGTTCATCGTGCACAACATTGGCGACAAGGTCTGGCGGCGGCAGCGGGTCAGCGAGCTGCTGGAACTGGTGGGCCTGCCGGCACGTTCTGCCACCCGGTATCCCTTCGAGTTTTCCGGCGGGCAGCGCCAGCGCATCGGCATTGCACGGGCCATCGCGCTGAATCCGAAACTGATCATCTGCGACGAGCCGGTCTCGGCGCTGGACGTGTCCATTCAGAGCCAGATTCTCAATCTGCTGATCGACCTGCAGAAGGAATTCAATCTGTCCTATCTGTTCATCGCCCACGACCTCGCGGTGGTCAAGCACATCTCCGACCGCATCGCCATCATGTACCTGGGGCGCATCGTGGAGAGCGGCGAAGGGGAGAGCATCTACCGCACAGCGCGGCACCCTTATACACAGTCGCTGATCTCGGCGATTCCCGTGCCCGACCCGCACCACACCTCGCAGCGCCAGATTCTGGTGGGCGATGTGCCGTCGCCCATCAATCCGCCCTCCGGATGTGCGTTCCATACGCGCTGTCCGAAGGTGATGGATACCTGCAAGACCACCGCGCCTGCCTTGACGCAGGACCATCAGCCGGTGTCCTGTCACCTGTATCCGGTGTGACTTTGGTCACTCGCCGGGGCTTGGTGGTTGGCTATAGTGCGTTCAACTGATTTCGTGGGAAGTATTCCCGCGAAATGAAGTTCAACATGCATAGTCATATCAGGCCGGAGAGGGCATCGTGGTATTTCTGATCAAATCGGCAAGATGGCTGGTGGCTCTGTGCCTGCTGAGTTCAGCGGGATTTGCACAGGCTCAGTATGGTGTGGTCGAACAGCTGGTGCTGAGTCCGGCGACGCTCACCGATCGCAGTCTGGTGAAAGTGCAGGTGAAGGGGCTGGTTGGCAGCCCCTGCGAGATCGTCGAGAGCAGGCTTGTCATCGAGGGCAGTCGCTTCGTGGTTGACACGTCCATTCGCGGCAATCCGCTGGCTATCTGCATCGCGGTCGTCGTGCCGCTGGACTACACCGAGGTGATCGGCGCCTTGGCGCCTGGCGCCTATACGGTAGAGGCGCGCATCAATGGCGTGGCGTCTGGCCCGCGGGTGCCGTTCACTGTCGTGGCAGCTGCCCCGCAATTTTCACTGTCGCCACCAACCGGCACGTACACGGCCAATCAGCTGTTCGATCTCGCCATAATTCTGGAACGTGAAGGAAGTATTGCGTCAGGCAAGGCGACACTGTCGGGCAAGAACAAGGGCAGCGCCGCGCGCACGGACATCTCGGCGGCGTTGACGCAGTGTCTGCAGCAACGTGCACTTTCTCAAGCAGGGAAGGTGTTGCGCTGCCCGGGAATGGCCAGTCTGTTGGGGGTGGGGAGCCATACACTGGATGTGAGTCTGACGCTCAATACCGGAGAAGTGGTGCGTGACACCGTCACATGGACGGTGCTGCCGGTGGTGCCGTAGAGCGCGCTGCACGCCTGACCTGGCTGCAACGCCCCTCTCCAGCTACTTGTGAACTGAGCACTTGCGATCTGGCACAGGAGTCAGGGCGGGGGCCAGAGGCCGAATTTGAGCGCAATGAGCGAGAGCTCAGTTCACCCCTGACCCTTCATTTTGTTGGGGCCCTTCAGCGCATCTTTTTCCATGTAGGCAATGATGGCTCCGGCAATGTCCTTGCCAGTGGCGCGCTCGATGCCTTCCAGCCCCGGCGAGGAATTGACTTCCAGCACCAGCGGGCCATGGTTGGAGCGAATGATGTCCACGCCCGCCACATCCAGCCCCATGACCTGAGCTGCCTTGACGGCCAGCTTGCGTTCGTCCGGACGCAGACGCACCACGGATGCCGTGCCCCCGCGATGCAGATTGGAGCGATACTCGCCGGGGGCTGCCGTGCGCTGCATGGCCGCGATCACCTTGTCACCAATCACGAAACAGCGAATGTCGGCGCCGCCCGACTCCTTGATGAATTCCTGCACCAGAAAGTCGGCCTCCAGTCCACGGAAGGCGTTGATCAGTGCCTCGGCGGCCTTGCTGGTCTCGGCCAGCACCACGCCGTTGCCGTGGGTGCTTTCCATGATCTTTACCACCAGCGGGGCGCCACCCACCGAGTCGATCAAGTCGCTGGTGGCATCCGCCGAGTGGGCGTAGCTGGTGATGGGCTGGCCGATGCCTTTGCGCGCGAGCAACTGGTGTGCGCGCAGCTTGTCGCGGGAACGGGTGATGGCGATGGACTCGTTCACCGAGTAGGTGCCGCAGACTTCAAACTGTCGCAGCACGGCACAGCCATAGCCGGTGACGCTGGCGCCGATGCGCGGGATCACGGCGTCGAATTCGAGAGCCTCCGGGGCGGGCGCGCCGGGGGACTTGTAAAAGACCACCGGGTTGTTGGCCGTGATGGTCATGTAGCACTTGAGCACATCGACCACGCGAACGTCGTGGCCACGGGCTCTTGCGGCCTCCACGAGTCTGCGTGTCGAGTAAAGCTTGCTGTTTCTGGACAGAACGCCGATTTTCATGCTGATGAATTCCTGGAGCGAGGGGCAAGTATTGCGGGTGGCAGCGGGGGCCTAAATTACCACAGGGTCATGACAAAAGAGACGGGGCATGCAAAAACAATCCACAAGCCCTGATCCTTTTTGAGCAGATTGCTGCAGGGAAATTCCGGGGACTACAGACAATGCTGGCAGAGGCCCGAGATCTCGATGGTCCCGCTGCCCATCCGGAACCCCAGGCCTGCTGCGGTTCTGGCGAGTCGCGCCTGCAGGCCGCTGTCGGTGAATTCGGCCACCGTGCCGCAGCGCTCACAGATGAAGAACTGCCCCTCGTGCCGATGCGTCGGGTCGGCGCAGCCGATATAGCAGTTCAGTGACTCCAGCCGATGAATCAGCCCGACGCTCTGCAGAAAGTCCAGAATGCGGTAGACCGTGGGCGGCGCCATCCGGCCGTGGGTGGTACTCAGCTGCGCCAGCAGCTCGTAGGCCTT
>CAISYX010000299.1 GCA_903889815.1 uncultured Gammaproteobacteria bacterium | reverse complement strand
GCTTGGTTTATCTGGATCCAAGCTGGTTCCAGGCCTCTTGGAGATTTGTCGTATTGGGCTTCGATCATATTCTGGAGGGCACTGACCACTTGCTTTTCCTTCTGTGTCTTGTGATCCCGCTTAGAAGCATTAGGTCTCTTGTCCCAGTAATTTCATCTTTCACAATAGCGCACTCCATCACTTTGATTGGATCCGTAATGGGTGTAGTCCCTTCTGTCTTGTGGTTCCCGCCCCTAATCGAGACTCTAATTGCCCTTTCTATTGTCTATATGGCATTCGAAAACATCATCGGATTTGATCAGCGGTCCAGATGGGTTGTGACCTTCGGGTTCGGCTTGATTCATGGGTTTGGCTTTTCGTTTTTGCTCACAGAAAGCATGCAATTTGCGGGCGGCTACATGTTGACGGCGTTGCTGTCATTCAACGTTGGAGTCGAACTTGGTCAACTACTGGTACTTTGTTTGGTTGTGCCCCTGCTGGCCGTGCTATTCAAGAAAATTCCCTCTGAGAAAGTGGGGATTGTTCTTCTTTCGGCACTGGTTGCACATAGCGCGTGGCACTGGATGTCTGAACGATTTGCATCTTTGATGGAATACGACATTCGTTGGCCTGCTATGGATTCAGCTTTTTACGGGGCTCTTGGCGAGTGGGGCGTACTGCTCATTGTTGCAACATTGGTGCTTTGGATAATGAGCTCAGTGTTTCAGAAATTTGAAATCACGAAGCCCGAGAGCGCCTCCAAGGAAAAACTGCCTGTTTAGATATTATTTATATTTATCAATATCTTGAGATTTTTATTGATGGCCAGAGAGAGCAGGTTGCCCGTCTTTGAGGGAGGGTGGCATCCTCTCCGGATTCGTCAAGTGATTCTCACTCAAACCTTTCGTCACCTGATCTATTGACGTGATCGCCATCTCGTCTTGCTTTCACAATGGAACTTTCCCCGCGAACTCAGCGGCAATTTGATTTTGCCCGACGAATAATTAGGCGCCGATACATTTGATGTCCCTCCGAATTGACCTGTTAGCGTGACCTAGTGAATCACGGCAGTGCCAAGACAGCAGCCATTAGCGCCCATGTGCGCAATCGCACTAATTTGCAAGTCAGCGGCGTCACAAAACGTGATTCTTCGCTGATAAGGCCTCTCGCCCATCAGAAGCTCATGAGTGTGAGAAACGTGTTCTTCAATGCAGGGCTTCATCTGTGATTTGTCCTCTTGATCCTGGCAATCAGTGCTGCCAGAAACCTTGAGGGGCAGAGTCGGCGTAGTAATGAGTGTTTCCAATACCCTGAATTTGTTGTCTAAAAATTGAAATCAAGGAATAGCTTAGAGGTTTTGTGACTGCTTTGAATTTGCCTTAGTGGATCGGCCTTATAATTATGCATCCTGTCGATTGGCTGGTTGATATCGGGCTCCGTGAAGTACACTGCGGCGTGTCCGGAAGTGATGCACGGAGTGCGTCTGTTGCAAACGCCAGACTTTTTCACGTGCGATGGAATTCCGTGTAGATTTTTCACCGTAGCGGCATTTTTCTCAGGAAGCGCTGATTCGCTTGATGTATCTTCGCGTACCTGAATTTTCTTTACTGAGGGATGTTTTATGAAGTTCATTAATTCGGTTTTTGCGTTGTCGCTTATCGTTTGCTCTAGTACTGTTTCGGCTGCGCCTGAGCGTGCAGGGGACTTCGCTCTTCTTGATCAGGTCGGTGATTTTCACCAGTTCAGTCGCTATGGGCATTCAGAAGCACTGGTTCTGATGTCTCAGTCCGTGTCTTGCGCATCAAGTGCTGAAACTCTTGAATCGTTCAAAGCGCTAAAGACGGAATGGGAGAGCAAGAACGTAGCCTTTCTGTTGATCAATTCAGCAAACGAAGATCTTGGTGCCATCCGTCAAGCTGCCCAGACACAAAAACTCGATCTGCCTATTTTGCTTGATAGCAGTCAGTTAGTTGCGAAGACTTTGAAGATCACCAAGGCAGGGGAGGTTCTGGTACTTGACCCCCAGACATTGTCCGTCCTCTTTCGAGGCCCTATCGGGACGGATCTATCGAACCAAATTCAATCGGCTGCAAATGGAGTCGCAACTGAAACTGTAGAGTTAGACTCAAACGGTTGCTCCCTCGATTTGAGTTCTGTGGCGGTTGCTGGAAGCGATGCGCCTGATTACGCGAATGATGTCGCACCAGTGATCATCGAAAATTGCGCTTCTTGTCATAGAGAGGGCGGTATTGGGCCGTTTGCCATGGATAGCCATCTGATGCTTCAAGGCTGGTCGCCAATGATTCGCGAAGTCCTTCTGACCAAAAGAATGCCTCCTATGCAGGTTGATTCCTCCATTGGGCACTTCAGCAATGCTGCTTACATCAGTGATGAAGCTTTGCAGACCGTTGTCAACTGGATTGATGCTGGAGCGCCACGCGGAAGCTTCCAAGTAGACCCTCTAAGCAACCTCGCCTATCCTGACGTCAAATCTTGGCAATTGGGCGAACCGGATTTCATTGTTCAGTCTCCTCAGCAGGAAATTCCTGCAACTGGAGTACTTGAGTACATCAATGTAGACCTGGAGCTACCCTTTACTGAAGACAAATGGGTCAAGGCTGTTCAGTTCATCCCGGGAGATGAGACTGTACTCCATCACTTGTTGACCTATGTTACCGCGCCGGATGAAGCGTTCAATGGGGGTGAGGCAAGCCCGGCATCGACAGAAGCCACTCGCTTTCTAGAGGGCTATGCGCCAGGCAAGGTCGAGGCAATGGTTTTTCCTGAGGACACTGGCGTACTGATACCGGCTGGGCACAAGCTCTCCATGCAATTCCATTTTACGACCAATGGAAGAGCGACTTCGGACCAGACGACTTTGGGCATGTATTTCTATGACGAGCCTCCAGCACATGAAAATCTGACTCGGACAGTAGCCGGCATGTTTGTTATTCCTCCGCATGCGTACAATCACGAGGTGCGTGGCAGCTATCTGTTCAAAGAAGCTGTTGTAGTCAACGGTCTCCGTGCTCACATGCACTTTCGTGGCAAGGACATGAAGTTTTCAGTTGAGTATCCAGATGGTACTAGAGAAGATCTTCTTAATGTTCCGAACTATAGCTATGCATGGCAACCTACCTACCAACTCTCAGAGCATAAGTTCCTTCCCGCCGGCACTCGGGTTCACGTAACTGGAGCATTTGACAATTCTGAGTTCAATCCCGCAAATCCAGACCCCGACAAGGAAGTAAGATTTGGACTGCAGAGCTGGGAAGAAATGTTCATGGGTTACTGGACGTACTACGAAGCTGGAGACTAGATTTGAGCGCTGCGGTCGCAGCAATAGCCGTTACAAACAATCACAATGTCATTCCTGCTTGTAACAGGTTGCAAACGCGTGGTGATTTATAATTGTGCTATTGCTGCGAATGCGCGAGTAATTGCTGAAATGAAACTGGCTAGTTACCTCCTTTTATTGCTTGTCTACTCTGCAAGTGCAATTTCCTCAACATCTCGCGAAGTTGGGGACTTTGCCCTTTTGGATCAGAATGGGACATTTCACCACCTAGCAAGGTACGCCAATCAAAAGGCAGTAGTCTTGCTTGTCTACAGCACAAATAGTACTGAAGTAGTTCCTGCCTTGGAGGCCTATATGGTTCTCCAAGGCAAGTACGCGGAGAGCTCCGTAGA
The DNA here is from genome assembly GCA_903889815.1 of uncultured Gammaproteobacteria bacterium. Classification (GTDB taxonomy): domain Bacteria; phylum Pseudomonadota; class Gammaproteobacteria; order Pseudomonadales; family Pseudohongiellaceae; genus UBA5078. The sequence continues at coordinate 4,877 of CAISYX010000299.1, read as the reverse complement.
GTTCCTCATGATAGATCCTTGGCCGACAGACTCTCGAGTCGCAATTGCAACTTCATTGACTGAGCTTGAACACCAAATCCCCGTATTGATTGATTCCTCCCAGATGGTCTCCAAGTCTCTGGGTGTTGCTTCTTATGGCGAAGTACTGGTCATCGATCCGCAACGAATGCTCCTGCTATATAGAGGAGCAATTGACGACACCTTCAGTGCCCACACTGAGACTCAATCGGGATTGTCTACACGTCAATTCCTCGACGAAGTGCTTTCTGCAGTAACGCTTGATGATTCTGTTATAGACGACGTACCACTTGCACAAGGCGACCGCGTTAACTATGAGGACAGGGGTTCCGATACGCTCGTTTCCTATACACAACAGGTCGTTCCAGTTTTGGAGCGGCGCTGCGTTGGATGCCATAGGGAGGGGGGCGTAGCGCCATGGGCTATGAATAGTCATCACATGGTCAAAGGCTGGGCTCCAATGATCCGTGAAACATTGCTCACGATGCGCATGCCTCCGGGCCAAATTGATAGCGCGTTCATAGACAGGTTTGTAGATGTCCATTTTATCACTGATGACGAAAAAGAATTGTTGGTGAACTGGATTGACCAAGGTGCGTTGTCCGACGCAGAGTCAGATCCCTTGACAAGTATTCCTGCTGATTCTTCAGACTGGGCGCTCGGTGAGCCAGATTTGGTCATAGAATTTCCTCCACAGGAGATTCCCGCTACTGGTGTGCTCGACTACAAATTCGTGCCAGTTGAAATTGGCCTGGATCGCGATCAATGGGTTCGAGCATACGAGTTTGATATAGGTGACAAGTCGTCGTTGCATCATGTAGTGGCCTACACACAAGATGCCAAACAACAGCGGCAGAATCAAAGTGGGGGTGGTAGTCGAACGAATTTCGGCGGCTACGCTCCTGGTAGAGAATATGTCAGTTTCGATGAGAATACTGGAATCCTTTTGCAGGAAGACATGCGATTCATGGTGCAGTTTCATTACACTACGGTTGGAAAACCAGTCGTCGATGTAACCAGAATCGGGCTTTACTTTCATGACGTGCCACCAGAGTTTCCCCTACAACGAACGGCCGTTATGGATGGTGAATTTGTCATCCCACCAGGAGTGGAAAACTTTGAAGTTGTTGCAAAAGCGGTGATTGCGACAGATTCGTACCTCTACAATATTGCACCGCATATGCACTATCGTGGGAAACGAGTGAAATACCGAGCAGAGTTTCCAGATGGAACCCGCGAGGATTTGCTTTCAATTCCGAATTTCCAGCACAGTTGGCAAATGATCTACAAATTGCGTGAGCCAAGATTTCTCCCTGCAGGTACAGTAATCGTTGCAGAGGGGGTTTTTGACAATTCCAGTTTGAATCCTCTCAATCCTAACCCAGCACAAGAAGTAAGGTGGGGTGACCAAGTTTGGGATGAAATGTTTATCGCCTGGATGAGAGTGAGTGAAGTCAAATAAGCGCTGTAGCAGAAGACTTTTTGCTGCAGAGATACTGTTTTCGCTCCGTCTGCTCAGCTACCTTGCCGTTTTCAAATGGCTGCAAAATGCTCCGCTGTGCTCGAACATGTTCGGAAAGTAATCTGCCGTTTGCACTTACTATTGGCTTGATCGATTTAATTTTTTCGGTCAAGGGGTACTAATTCTGTGGACTTGCATCCGTTACTGGAGATTCTTTCAGATGGCTCCTTTCATACCAGTGAAAAGGTTGGGCAAGCACTATCAATAACTCGAACTGCAGTATGGCGGCAAATCGAAAAATTGCGTGAAATGGGCATCCAGATTCACTCAGTAGCCGGCAAGGGGTATCGGATCCCAGTGAGCATGAATCTGCTGAACAGGCAGAGCATTCTTCGAAACCTCGGGCCTGAGGCATATGATTGGCAATCACGGCTCAATATTTCGTTCACTACGAAATCGACAAACAGTGATGCGATTAGCTGCGGGCAAGCAGGTGCTGATTCTGTAATTTGTATTGCCGAACACCAGTCGGAAGGGCGTGGGCGTCGCGGAAAGGAGTGGCAGAGTCCTCTTGGCAGCAACATATACATGTCGATGCTGTTTTCCTTTCAATGCAGGATTGCTGCGTTGGAGGGACTGAGTCTTGCTGTTGCAGTTATGGTCGTAAGGGCGTTACATGAATCGGGGTATTCAGGGTTCAGGCTGAAGTGGCCAAATGACATTCTTCTCGATGGCCGAAAAATCGCTGGGATTTTGTTAGAACTTTCCGGTGATGCGAGCGGTCCATGCAAAGTTGTCATCGGAATCGGTATCAACACTCAATTATCTGCGGCATGCAGGGACAGAATTGAGCAGCCTGTGGCTGAACTGGCCGAGAGTTTTGTGCAGTCACCGGATCGAAATTTGATAATCGCTTGTTTGATAAGGGCATTGTCAGCCGGAGTAACTCAGTTTGCGGCGTCCGGCTTCCCTGCTTTTCAGGTGGCTTGGGAGGCGTTGGATCATTATCGGGGTAAGCATGTGCAGATTGGAGGCGGTCCGATGGTGGTTGAGGGTGTGGTTCGAGGTGTTGATATCAGGGGTGGGCTGCTTTTGGAAACCGTAGAGGGTATTCGAGTCATCCAGGGTGGAGAGCTGGCGCCCTCTGTGAGGCTTGCATAGGTGATTCTTGAAATTGATGTGGGTAATTCCAGAGCCAAATGGAGAGTTGTTGACGAGGAGGGATCTACGGAAATATTCGGCGTGGAAGTTGGATCTTTGGAAGGACTTATCGAGTCTCATCAGGACAGAACATTCCAGCGAGTTCGAGTCAGTTCAGTTCGATCTGAAACGAAAAATCTCAGGCTCTGTCAAGAAATACAGAGCCGACTCGGTGTGCGGCCAGAATTCGCACAGTCGTTGAATTTTTGCGGAGGCATTTTTAATGCCTATGAGCAACCTGAAATGCTTGGTGTAGATCGATGGTTGGCGATGCTGGCGGGGCGTAAGCTTGTTGGTGAGCAAGCGTTTGTGGTGGTAGATGCAGGGAGCGCGCTCACAATGGATTTTGTTGACAGGGATGGGGTGCATTCGGGGGGATATATTGTCCCTGGATTGCAGTTGCAACTTGATAGCTTGTCGCGCGGTACCGCGATCCCTTTGAAAAACGGGCAATTTTGGCCTGAACTGGTTCCGGGCCGTAACACATATAGTGCAATTCGAAGCGGAATTCTGGGTATGGTCTGCTGCTGGGTCTATTCCGAGATTGGTGCTCTGGGGGTTAATCGCACCAACTTCTTGATTACAGGTGGTGATGCCTCGGTGCTGTCTTGTGAGTTGATGAAAAAGGGATTGCACTGTGTTCACGTACCCGATTTGGTTCTCGACGGTCTGAGAGTGGCATTGCCATGATAGTCCATCCGGATTGGGTGTTATGAGGGGACTAGTTTTTGGCTTGATGCTGGCGAATGTCCTCTTCACAGTCTGGCAATACATTCCTAGGCTTGAAAATGTTGCGCCTGAGAGTGAGTCGCGCATCGCCGGCAAGGGTTTGGGTGGCGTTGTTATGTTAGTGGAAGCGCCTTCTGAATCACTTCGATATTTCGCTGATACTTTTGAAAGCCCGGTTTCTGCCTCGAGTGGCTTGCCCGAAGCCCTACAGGCCTCTCAGCCAAAGGTTTGTATAGAAGTTGGTCCGTTCCAGACTATTCAGGAAATCGAAGCGGCTATCAGTACATTTCCTACTGAGATTGCATTTCAGTCTGAATCGCGGACAGTTGCGGTAGAAATCGAATATAGAGTGTATCTCCCGCCACTACCAAGCCGTGAAATTGCAGCCACGACTTTAGAAAACCTTCGCGCAGCATTTGCTTTGAATAATCTCGCGATAGAGACTTTTTTAATCCCGAGAGGGGAGCTCGCGAATGGGATAGCGCTTGGCCTTTTCACCGAGCACGCCAACGCTTTGAATGTCAGGGAGCAACTGCGGAATCTTGGCTATCTTGTCACTATCAGGGAAGAGTCTAAGGCTAGCATCCGGCATTGGCTTGTTAGTGAGCCAATTGATTCTAAAGAATATTTTATGCAACTCTGGAAAAATTCCGGGAGTTTGGCCCCATCCGTTCTGGTCGGAGAAAAACTCTGCCAAACGATTGCACAAGAATCCCAATTCCCCTAAAATGCCGCCTCTGAATAAGACACCCAGGTTCCTTGAGAGGTTTTGGGCTCTTGCAGGAGGGGTTCCCGAGTGGCTAAAGGGATCAGACTGTAAATCTGACGCGCGAGCTTCGGTGGTTCGAATCCACCCCCCTCCACCATTTAGATCGATGCTGTAGTAAGGTTGCTTGTCACGGCGGGTATAGTTCAGCGGTAGAACACCAGCCTTCCAAGCTGGCTACGCGGGTTCGATTCCCGCTACCCGCTCCAGCTTCGAAACATGGAAATTGGAAGTCTTGCGAAAAGACTAGCCTCTTAGGTCTGAAAAATTCGGAATTGCAATTGGTAGATTCAGGGGTGATTGTTCCTTGATTGTTGCCAGTCTGTAATTCTTGCCCTCTCAGTGGAGAGAGAATTTGGCTCAGACTGTTTGTTACTAGTGTCTGGCTCGCATAGCTCAGAGGTAGAGCACTTCATTGGTAATGAAGAGGTCTCCGGTTCAAATCCGGATGTGAGCACCAAATTTGCGATTCAGGGCCAAGGTGCCACTGGCTGCGTGGAAGAAAAGGTGCGTTTTAACTGAGTGTGCAACAATCGCTTCTGCATTGGCCGGCTGGTCGCGGGGCGAAAAGAAAATTATTAGAGGCGATCAAAATGGCGAAGAGCAAGTTTGAAAGAAACAAGACGCACGTAAACGTTGGCACAATTGGCCACGTTGACCATGGAAAGACGACGCTGACTGCGGCGTTGACCAAAGTGTGTG
>CAISYX010000298.1 GCA_903889815.1 uncultured Gammaproteobacteria bacterium | reverse complement strand
GGTCAGTTCTGTATTCTCGGAGATTTCATTGAGAATTGCAGTCTTGGTATATTTTTCCTGGATGGCTGCAGTCTTGGCCGCAGTCGATGTTGGTCTCTTGGGTTTGGCAGATACAGTTTTTTCTACAGGCATGCCCGTTCTCTTATAGTAATGATAAAGGTTGAGTCTTGTGTTGCTCCCATGTTCATGGAAGAACCCCAGGATGTCTTCCTGCACGTTGATTGCTGGTGTTTTGCATTCCATTCACGCTTCAGTAGGGCCTTATTTATATAGTTTTTGCCTGATAGCCGCAAGCACTAATCCGCCCTTGCAGGTGCTTGCGACAGCGGCGAGAGCATCCGGTGAAGTCTTTGAAAAGAACGCGGAATTATAGTGTTTGCTGACCTTGTTCGGGGATGCCAGATGGATCCAAGGTAAGGTATACTGCGCCGTTTTCGCGCGGCCCAGCGACAAGCGCAAAGGGTCGTCCCGGGCTCGATGAACTGGATAGAGGAAATTGTCGCCAATGCCAATATATGAATATCGGTGCAACCAGTGTGGCAATCAACTTGAGGCGCTGCAGAAAATCAGTGACGCCCGTCTGACATTGTGTCCCGCATGCAACAACAACGGTCTGACAAAACAGGTATCAGCCAGCAGTTTTCGTCTAAAGGGTGGCGGCTGGTACGAAACTGATTTCAAGACAGGCAAGCGCAAGCACGGCACTCAGGACACCAGTTCAGGGTCAGGCGGCGCAGCACCGGCGGCCACAGGCTCCTGACCACGCCCGCAGGCGCAGGCAGGCCGGAATGATGCAACTTACAGATTAACCACAGGAACAAGTTATGCGCAGTCATTATTGCGGACTATTGAACGAACAGCATGTCGGACAGGAAGTGGTTCTGTGCGGCTGGGCCCACCGTCGTCGCGACCATGGTGGCGTGATATTCGTCGATCTGCGTGATCGCGAAGGTATTGCACAGATCGTGTTTGATCCAGATGCCAAAGAGAGCTTCGCGCTGGCGGAAACCGTGCGCAGCGAATTTGTACTCAAGATTACCGGCATAGTGAGGCTGCGTCCCGAAGGCACCAGCAATGCTGTGATGGGTACTGGCCGCATCGAAGTACTGGGCAAAAAGCTCGAAATTCTGAATGCGTCCAGAACACCTCCATTCATGCTGGATGAACATGCCGAAGTTGGTGAGGACATCCGTCTGCGTCATCGCTACATTGATCTGCGTCGGCCCGAGATGGCGGATCGCCTGCGTTTCCGCTCCAAGGTCAGCAATACCATCCGCAACTACCTTGATGAGAACGGCTTTCTTGACATTGAAACTCCCATTCTTACGCGTGCCACACCCGAAGGCGCTCGTGACTATCTGGTGCCCAGTCGCACCCATCATGGCCAGTTCTTTGCGCTCCCGCAGTCTCCGCAACTGTTCAAGCAGATTCTGATGGTCGCAGGTATGGATCGCTATTATCAGATTGCCAAGTGCTTCCGTGACGAAGACCTTCGCGCAGATCGTCAACCTGAGTTCACGCAGATTGATATTGAAACTTCATTCATGAATGAAGAGCAGATCATGAACATTACTGAAGAGATGATTCGACAGGTGTTCAAGAAGCATCTGAGCGTCGAGTTCGGTCAGTTCCCCCGCATGACCTTCGGCGAAGCCATGCGTCGCTTTGGCTCCGACAAGCCGGATCTGCGCATTGCCATGGAGTTGGTGGACATTGCTGATCTCATGAAGAGCGTGGATTTCAAAGTGTTCAACGGTCCAGCCAATGACTCGGCATCACGTGTTGTTGCGCTGCGGGTGCCCGAAGGTGGTCGACTGAGCCGCAAGGAAATCGACGACTACACGAAATTTGTGTCCATCTATGGTGCCAAAGGCCTGGCGTGGATCAAGATCAATGACCTGGCGGCCGGGATTGAAGGACTGCAGTCTCCCATTCTCAAATTCATGCCCGAGCAGGTCGTGCACGATGTTCTTGCGCGCCGTGGTGTGCAGAACGGCGATCTGGTGTTCTTCGGTG
>CAISYX010000297.1 GCA_903889815.1 uncultured Gammaproteobacteria bacterium | reverse complement strand
TGTGTGCGGGTGCGTGTGCGCGCGTAGGTGTGTATGACTTCAACGGGCGTAGTTGTGTACCGTACACGCGTCGGCGCCGGCGCCTTTCCGCTGCATGACCTTTCGCTGGTGGGCGTAGATCCGACTGGCGTCAAGTTCCACTCCCACGACCCGCCGCACATCCAGCTGATTCCCGATTTCTTCTCATCTAAGCTGGTTGAAGCGCGCTTCCCCGGGAAAAAGGCGAAGGTGATCACGTCGTTCTCTATGTTCTACGACCTCGAAGATCCCATGGGATTCATGCAGCAGGTCTTCGACGTGCTTGCCGACGACGGCGTGTGGGTGTTCGAGCAGAGTTACATGCCCACTATGCTGGACACCAACTCCTACGATACGGTGTGTCATGAGCATATCGAATTCTATGCGTTGCGTCAGATCCAGTGGATGGCGGCTCGTGTGGGTTTCCGCATTGTCGATGTCGAATTCAACGACGTGAATGGTGGAAGTTTTTCCATCACTGTCCGCAAGGCGCAAGGGGATACGTCTGTCGAGCCAGCCGTTCAAGAGATTATCGATCGCGAAGAGGCGCGCGGTTTGTTGGGCCTACAGCCTTTTCGTGAGTTTGCGTCCAGAGTCGAGCAATCGCGCGACACTCTGCGAGCTTTCGTGGCGCAAGCCCGCGTAGACGGAAAGCGAGTTGCTGTGTTGGGAGCTTCCACCAAGGGGAATGTGTTGCTCCAATATTGCGGTCTGACCCAAGACGATGCCTACGCAGTTGCTGAAGTTAATGTGGAGAAGTTCGGCTGTTACACCCCGGGGACATGGATTCCCATCATGGATGAGAAGACCACGCTACAGGATGAACCCGACTATCTGATTGTCTTGCCCTGGCATTTCAGGAAATTTTTCCTGAGTAATCGGAAGTGGAAGAAGGCCAAGCTGGTGTTCCCGCTACCGCAACTGGAGATTGTGTAGCCGATGACAAGTCGATCGGATGAGCAGTGACGAAGCAATTTCGTCTCCTGTCAGATTGCCAGAATCGACCCACCAGCTATACCCCTCAGCTTAGATAAAGAAAATGACGGGCCCAAGTGAAATGCCTTGTGTGAGAAAGACGAGTCCTACGGGGGGCATGGATGCCGTCGTGTGGGTATCGCTGAGCGGGTTACTGCTCCTGATGTTTGTGCTGCCACAGTCATTCGCGGAGCTGAAATTCCCCTTTTTGACCGCTGTTCTCGCAGCAGTGTTCGTCGACGCGCTTAGTGGGAGGTGGCGGGTCGAGATCAGCGTTGTGACTTACTACCTGTGTTTCTGCCTCCTAGCCCTAGCCTGGTGCATGATCGGATTGCTTCGAGGTAATCCCGCCATTGCGATCGTCGAGGCTATGCGGGTTTATGTTGTCTTCATGCTGATCTACTTCGGATTAACTCTCTGCATATCCAACCTCAGTTACCAGAGATACGCCGATCGTCTGATTGCCTATGCCTCATTGTGCATAGGAGTGACTACACTTTACGCGCTGGCTGATCACGTCTATGGGCTCGGATGGCTTTCCCAGGCGGTGAAGGACGAACTGTTCATGCAGGTGGGGGTTCATTCGGGTTATACGCAGATGAACACTGTCAACATTGGCATGCTGGTGTTCATCGTTCCTTATCTTTTTAGCCGGGTACTCAGTGCACCGCGTACGAGCCGCTTGCTTTTCTTTGCCCTGCTGGTGGGCCTTCTGTCAGCACTGCTGGCGTCGAGGAGGGCGGTGCTCGTGTTGTTCCTGGTCACGCCAGCACTTGTGTTCGGAGTGGCCTTGCTCTCCGGTCGTCTGACGCGGCGCTGTTATCGGGCATGTGCCGCCTTCTACGCATTGGCCGCTGTTGTGGTGCTTGGTAGCGGTGTACTGTTCGGCCTGGGCGATCTTGGCTTTCTAGAGGGTTTTCTGGGGCGGCTAGGCAGCGCCTTCGATGGCAGTCCGGATGCGCCAAGACCTGCGCAACATGCCGCGTTGCTTGCGGGTTTCGAGGATCACTATCTGCTGGGCACTGGCTTTGGTGGTGTCGCCTCCGTGCTCCGCTCCGAAGAGCGGCCGTGGACCTATGAGTTGACCTACTCCAGGCTGCTTTTCAATAGCGGGCTGATTGGGGTGCTGCTCCTGGGGGGGCTGCTGGGTGCCTACTTTATCGCGGCATTGCGCAAGCTACGAACCAGCGTCCACGCGGAACTCTATATCGCGCTCTTGTGTGGGTTTGTGGCTATGCTGATTGCTGCGGCATCCAATCCTTACCTGTCATCGTTCGATTTTGTCTTCGCCTTTTCGATCATTCCATTGATCCTGAATTCAAAAGACCTTAGTGAAAGGGCTGACAAGCGTGCCCGGAAGTCGGCGGTATGAGACGTACTGGGCGTGATGTGGCTGCAGTGGTGACGACATTCACTCCTTCGCCTGCCATAGTCAGAAACCTGCGCCAGATCGCTTCCCAGGTGACGCGGGTCATCGTAGTGGACGATTCCGGTCAGGGCTACGCGACTGCCATGGTCGAATCAGCCGGATTGGCGAATCTGGTTTTGCTGGTCAATGAAAAGAACCTCGGTATTGCGGCCGCTTTGAACCGGGGGATGGCAGAGGCTGCCGCGCGCGGTTCCGGGTGGGTAATTACGCTGGATGACGATACGCTGGTGTCGGAGCGCTACGTGCAGGATGTTTTCGATTTCATAGACCGGCATCCGAATATGACCGTCGGCGTGGTGGCGTGTGGCCGCCAGCGTGAGGACAGCGGCAACACAGCAGGGTATCAGGGCGAGGATATGCCGTTCAGGGAAAAGAGAAATCTCATCACTTCAGGATGCGTGTTCGATGTCACCACGCATGACGCTATTGGAGGGTTCGATGAGCGTTTGTTCATCGACCTTGTGGATTTTGACTTTTGCATTCGCTTGCGCAAGGCTGGACGAAAGATCATTGAGCTTGAGTGCGCCGGATTGACGCACATGGTGGGTGCGTCGCGGACGGTGCGATTTCCGGGCTTTGCGCTGACGGTATACAACCACACACCATTTCGTCTGTACTATCAGGCGCGAAACGCGATCCTGTTTGCCGGCAAACACTGGCGCTTCGATCCGCTGCTGTGCTTGGTTTTGCTTCTGGACATCGTGCGTTTGCCTGCGAAGGCGATGGCCTTTGAGTCAGAGAAGTGGAAGCGCCTGAGTTACGTTGTTGCGGGGGGGGTGGACGGTCTGCGAGGACGAGGTGGTCGCGTACCCTATCGGTTCTGAGATTAGGCGGACAGGTTTTTCATTCGGAGGTGGCTGGGCGCTTCGGTGCTGCGCCGGGTTTTCGCAATAACCGAGAGAAAGAGTATGGCTATTGGATATGTCTGCACCAATTACAACAACAGCGAATTTACGGCTAGAGCGGTGGAGTCGCTGAATTCCCTGTCAGCGCAGAAATATGTGATTGTTGTCGTGGACAACAACTCGGCCATGAGCAGCGTGCGCCAACTGCAGGAATTGGTCTCACGGCATGACAACGTAACGTTGCTCCTGAACCGGGAAAACGTCGGCTACTTTCGAGGGCTGAATCTGGGGATCAAGCACTTGCGCGCAAGACACCCCGAGGTCGACTGGATGATTGTCGGGAATAATGATCTGGAGTTCCCGCCAGATTTTGCCGCCACGCTTGCCACACTGCGAAATGAGATTAAGAGCCACCCGGTTGTTTCGCCGGACATAGTCACTGTAGAGGGCAAACATCAGAATCCCCATGTGATTGAGGGCGTCAGCCGACTACGGGAGCTGGTCTACGATCTTTACTACGCGAATTACTACCTGGGGCTGGCGATACAGAAAGTTGCCCGGCTGCTCCCCCGTGCAACGGAGAGAGGTGATGAGCGAGAATGGAAGACGCCCCGCCACATATACCAAGGCCATGGCTCATGCTACCGCCTCGGCCCTCGGTGCTTTGAACTATTTTCAGAACTTTGGGCGCCTACTTTCATGATGTCGGAAGAATACTTTCTGAGCAAGCAGCTTAGCGATGTTGGCTTCCAAGTCTATTACGAGCCGGCTATCCGTGTGATTCACCATTGGCATGGCTCACTGGAGAAGCTGCCGAGCCGGAAGCGCTGGATCATGGCTAGGGACGCTCATCGAGAGTACAGAAAGTACATCAAGGTTTTCGGGTAACAGGCCTAAATGCGTTCGGCATTGGACGCGAGTGCACACAGGGGAAACATGTGAGGGATTACCGAATCTGCGTGAGCTGCGTGATGGATACCAGCGACAGCAGGATCGTCTTTGATGAGCAGGGCGTTTGTGACCACTGCAACGGGTTCAAGCGGGACGTGTTGCCCAACTGGCACCCTGACGAGCAGGGCAAGGTCATGTTCCGCGAGCAAGTGGAGAAGATTAAGCGCGGAGGTCGGGGCAAGCCTTTTGACAGTATCATCGGCATGAGTGGGGGGCTGGACAGCTCCTACCTGCTGCATCTGGCGGTGTCCGAGTTCGGCCTGCGCCCCCTGGTATTCCACGTGGATGGCGGCTGGAACACCGACATTGCGGTTAACAACATCCAGATGCTTGTCGAAAAGCTGGGGCTGGACCTGTATACGGAGGTCATCAACTGGGAGGAGATGCGCGATTTTCAGCTGGCTTTTTTTAGGGCCGGTGTGCCGCATCTCGATATTCCTCAGGATCACGCCTTCGTGGCCACGCTCTATCACTTCGCGAACAAGCACGGGATCCGGTACATCCTCAACGGCGGAAATTACGCCACGGAGTGCGTGCGCAATCCGCTGGAGTGGCTGTACCACGGTACGGATATGGCGCAACTGCGCGATATCCATCGCCGTTTTGGCACCCGCCCGCTCAAGACTTATCCTTTGAGCGGTGTGCTATTCCACAAGTTCTACCTGCGTTATATCAAGAGGGTGCAGGTGGCCAAGCCGCTCAACTGGCTGCCGTATACCAAGGAACTGGCTATCAAGACGCTGTCGGAAAAATACGGCTGGCGCCCCTACCCGCAGAAGCACTTCGAATCGCGCTTCACCAAGTTCTTTGAAGGCTACTGGCTGCCGTCGCGTTTTGGCTACGACACGCGCCGGGTGCAGTTTTCCAGCCTGATCCTGACGGGCCAGATGACGCGGGAGGAGGCACTGGCAAAGCTGGAGAAGTCGGCCTATGACCCGCAGACCATCGACGAGGAATTCGAGTACATCGCCACCAAGCTGGGCATCACCGTGGACGAACTGCGGCACTACCACACCATGCCGAAGAAGACCTACAAGGATTATCGGAACCAAGAATGGTTGTTCGACCTTGGCGCCAAAACGCTGAAGTGGCTGGGGGTGGAAAGGTCCGTGAAGCGATGATCGCCATCATCGACTACGGCTCTGGGAATGTCGGTGCAATCGCCAACATTTACAAGCAATTGAAGATTCCGCACAAGATCACCGGCGACCTGCGCGAACTGGAAGCAGCTGAGCGTTACATCCTGCCCGGCGTGGGAGCGTTCGACCCCACAATGAGCCACCTCAATAAGTCCGGGATGGTCGAACTGCTCAACGAGCAGATCCTGGTGCGCCAGAAAAAGGTGTTGGGTATCTGCGTGGGCATGCAGATACTGGCGGATTCGAGCGAAGAGGGCGTGCTGCCGGGGCTGGGCTGGATTCAAGGCCGCGTGCGCAAGATCGATGCGGCGTCGCTGCTGGTACCTCCCCGCCTGCCGCACATGGGCTGGAACTCGGTCACGCCGCGGTCTGGCGCCCGCCTGTTCGACGGTGTTGACATCATGCGGGGTTTTTATTTCCTGCACAGCTATTACCTCGATGCGGCTGTGGCGCCGGACGTTGCCGCGACGGTGGCGTACGGCTGTGAGCTGACCTGTGCAGTGGCCCGGGGCAATGTGTTTGGCATGCAGTTCCATCCGGAAAAGAGCCACTCCAACGGCGTGGCTATCTTCCGTAACTACGCGGAGCTTTGAGCATGTTGCGTTCCCGAATCATCCCCTGCTTGCTAATGCATGATGGTGGCCTGGTGAAGACCCGGCAGTTCAAGGACCCGAAATACGTGGGCGATCCACTCAATGCGGTGAAGATACTCAACGAGAAGGAAGTCGATGAACTGATGTTCCTAGACATCGATGCCAGCGCCTTGCGGCGAGCCCCCAATCTGGCGCTGCTCAGGAGCCTGGCCGTGGAGTCGCGTATGCCGCTTTGTTATGGTGGCGGCATCGGCAGTGCTTCCCAGGCGGCACAGATTATTGCGCTGGGTTTCGAGAAGGTTTCCATTAGCTCTGCGGCGCTGGCGCGCCCGGCCCTGATCCGAGAGATGGCGGAGATGATCGGCGGCCAGAGTGTGGTCGTCACGCTGGATGTGAGCAAGAACAAGCTGCTGGGCGGCTACACGGTCTACTCCCACAACGGCAGGGAAAAGGCTGGGGTGGGCGTGTTGGAGTTCTGTCAGCTTGCGGCGGAACTCGGCGCCGGCGAGATCGTGATCAATTCCATCGACCGCGACGGCGAGATGGCTGGCTATGATCTGGACCTTGCCCGCAAGGTGCGCGCGACCGTATCCATCCCGCTGTCGGTGCTGGGCGGGGCCGGCAGCGTGGACCACATGCAGGAATTGATCGATGCCGTGGGCGTGGTGGGGGCCGCGGCGGGCAGCCTGTTTGTGTTCAAGGGAACTTACCGCGCGGTGCTGATAAATTACGCCCGCCCCGGCCGCCTGCAGTGAGATTGGGAAGCAGAGAATGAAACAGATATTGCAGGACATGGGCCAGGGTGCTACCTACATTACCGAGGCGCCCGCGCCGGCTGTCAGCAGGGAGGCGCTGCTGATTCACAGCACAATCAGTCTTATTTCCGCGGGCACCGAGCGCATGCTGGTGGATTTCGGCCGAGCCTCATATCTGGAGAAGGCGCGCCAACAGCCGGAGAAGGTGCGCATGGTGCTGGACAAGGTTCGCACCGACGGCCTGATGACGACCATTGAAGCCGTTCAATCCAAGCTTGCTCAGCCCCTGCCCTTGGGCTATAGCAATGTGGGGATAGTGGCGCAAGTGGGCGCCGGGGTGGAGGGGTTCAAGGCGGGAGACCGGGTGGTTTCCAATGGCCCGCATGCCGACGTGGTGAAGGTGGGTAAGAACCTTTGCGCACGCATTCCGGATGGGGTGGACGACGAGTCGGCTGCCTTTGTGGTGGTTGCCAGCATCGGCCTCCAGGGCATTCGGCTTGCCCAACCCACTCTTGGCGAAGCTTTCGTGGTTACGGGAGTGGGGTTGATCGGTCTCTTGACCATACAGCTGCTGCGGGCCCAGGGTTGCCGGGTGCTGGCCATCGACTTTGACGAATCCAAGCTGGCGCTGGCGCGCCAGTTCGGCGCCGAGACATGCAATCCCGGCAAGGACGAGGACCCGGTGGCCGCCGGCATGGCCTTCAGCCGCGGGCAGGGGGTGGACGGCGTGATCATCACCGCGTCCACCAAGTCCAGTGATCCGGTCACTCAGGCGGCGCGCATGAGCCGCAAGCGTGGGCGTATCGTGCTGGTCGGGGTGACGGGGCTGGAGCTGAACCGGGCGGACTTCTATACCAAGGAGCTGAGTTTCCAGGTGTCCTGCTCTTACGGACCAGGACGCTACGATCCGGCCTACGAGGAGCAGGGCCAGGACTACCCCTTGGGCTTTGTGCGCTGGACCGAGCAGCGCAACTTCGAAGCGATTCTGGATATGCTGGCCACGGGACAGCTTAACGTCAAGCCGTTGATCACGCACCGCTTTGCCTTCGAGGATGCGCCAGCCGCTTACCAGCAACTCACCGAAGACAAGAGCGGCCTGGGCATCCTGCTCGCGTACACCGCGGCCTCGGGCGACCGTGAGGTGCGCAGCGTGCCCTTGCGAACGGGCTTGCAGTTCGATGCCGCCCGACCAGTGCTGGGCTTCATCGGTGCTGGCAACTATGCTTCGCGCATTCTGATCCCTGCCTTCAAGGCCGCTGGCGCGCAGTTTCACACTATCGTGACCTCGGGTGGCATCAGCGGTGTCATCCACGGCGGGAAATCGGGCTTTGCCGAGGCGTCGACCGACATGACGGCCATGCTGGCTAACACCACCATCAATACGGCCGTCATCGTGACGCGCCATGACACGCACGCCCGTTTCGTGACGCAGGCGCTGAGCGCCGGCAAGCACGTGTTCGTGGAAAAGCCCTTGGCCATCCATCTGGAAGATCTGGCCGAAGTGCGGGCCGCTTATGAGCAGGCGCATCGTACGGGTTCCGGCCCGCAGCTGATGGTCGGCTTCAACCGGCGCTTCGCACCGCAGGTGCAGAAGATGAAGGCGATGCTGCAGGCCGTGAAGGAGCCCAAGTCCTTCCTTATGACCATGAACGCCGGTGCCATTCCCGCCAGCCACTGGACGCAGGACGCAACAATGGGGGGCGGACGCATCATCGGCGAGGCTTGTCATTTCATCGACCTGATGCGTTTCTTGGCCGGCAGTCCCATCATCTCGATCCAGGCTCGTCGCATGGGCGATGCGTCCGGCATGGAGGTGGCTGAGGACAAGGCCTCCATCACCCTGGGCTTCGAGGACGGCTCCTTCGGCACCATTATGTACTTGGCCAACGGGGCAGCCAGCTTTCCGAAAGAGCGCGTGGAGGTGTTTTCCGCCGGCCGCGTGCTGCAGTTGGAGAATTTCCGCAAGCTACGGGGCTACGGCTGGCTAGGCTTCGGCAAACTCAACCTCTGGAAGCAGGACAAGGGCCAGAACGCGTGTGCGGAGGCGTTTTTGCGAGCTGTGGAAACGGGCGTTCCGGCCATTTCTCCGGAGGAGATTTTTGAAGTGGCGCGTGTCACGATAGACGCTGCTGAACAACTGCGCAGGCAATGAATCTGCGAACCCGGTTTTCGCTGTACTTCCATACCCTGCGGTACCTGAAACCGGTCCAGGTCTGGGGGCGGGCGGCGTTCCGTTTGCGCTCGCCCCAGCCGGACTTGCGGCCGGCGCCTCCTCTGCGAAGCCTGGTGGCGGGGTGGTGCGTTCCTGTACCTCGTGAGCAAAGCCAGTTGGCAGAAGGGCGGTTCCGCTTTCTGAACGTGGAGCATGAAATTGCCTCAGCCGAGGATTGGAATTCGCAGACGCTTGAGAAGCTCTGGCTGTACAACCTGCACTACTTCGATGATCTCAATGCCCGGTGTGCGGAGACGCGGCATTCTTGGAATTTGAAGCTATTGAACCGCTGGATCGCGGAAAACCCGCCGGGTGTGGGTGTTGGCTGGGAGCCCTACCCGATTTCATTGCGGGTAATCAATTGGATCAAGTGGTCTCTGGCTGGCAATGAGCCGAGCGAGGCCGTGAGACATTCCCTCGCGGTTCAGTTGCGCTTCTTGTCTCGCCGGTTGGAGGTGCATCTGCTCGGCAACCACTTGTTTGCCAATGCCAAAGCTTTGATCTTCGGTGGACTGTTCTTCGAAGGCGGCGAGGCCGAGCGGTGGTATGCGTTGGGTAAGAAGATCATGGGCAGCCAGTTAGGTGAACAGATCCTGGCCGATGGCGGACACTTTGAGCGGTCGCCGATGTACCACTCGTTGTTGTTGGAGGATTTGCTAGATCTGTTCAACCTCCATTCCGCGTATGGCAAGCCAAGCGATGCTTCTTGGCGGGGGACGATTTCGAAGATGTACGCATGGCTGAGTGCCATGACGCATCCCGATGGTGAGATCGCATTTCTTAACGACGCAGCCAGTGGCATTGCACCCAAGGCGAAAGAGCTGGAGGATTACGCAAGGCAGCTTGGCATGCAGCCTTCATTGACGTTATCGGTCCGGCAGGGCTTGCTGAGCGACAGTGGCTATGCGCGGATCGAGAACGGAAACGCTGTGATCTTGGCGGATGTCGGCTCAGTCGGACCGGACTACCTGCCGGGGCACGCGCATGCCGGGACCTTGAGTTTTGAGTTGTCGCTGGCGGGGCGGCGTGTGCTGGTGAATTCCGGCACATCGGTGTACGGCAACGGGGTAGAGCGCCAGCGCCAGCGGGGCACGGCGGCGCACAACACGGTACGTGTGGATGAGTGCGATTCGTCCGAGGTTTGGTCTGGCTTCAGGGTGGCACGGCGGGCGCGGACATTCGACGTGCGATACGACGATGTGACTCTGGCTGGAAGACATGACGGCTACAGGCGCTTGCCGGACAAACCAATTCACTACCGACAGTGGACTACTGTGCTGAATGGGGTGGACATTGTCGATGAGTTGGCAGGCAGCGGCCTTCATCTGGCCGAGGTGTTCTTCCACATTCATCCCGACTGGCGCCCTCATTTCAAGGGTGAATCGGCGTGTGAACTGGCGAGCGTCGATGGTTCATGCTGCCTCCTCATGCACATAGAACCGCGCATGGAATGGCGGCTCGAGCCCTCGACTTGGCATCCCCAGTTCGGTGTTTCGCAGCCCAACTTCCGATTGGTGGGGCGCCAAACGGGTAGGTTGCCCCTTCGATTTGTGACCCGTCTATCCTGGCCATGCATATCCTGCTCTTGAGTTTTTATTTCGACCCTGATCTATCTGCGGGCTCCTTTCGGATGACTGGGCTGGTCGAGGCGCTGCAGCGGCAGTCCGGCGCGGAGGTGCGGATTGATGTCCTGACGACACAACCCAACCGATATGCCTCATATTCCCAGATCGCCTTGCCGGAGGAGGTGCGGGGGGCGGTGACTGTGAAGCGTTTTGCACTGCCTGCTCATCGTAGTGGTTTCTTGGACCAGTCGCGTGCGTTTGCCGCTTATGCCTATCAGGTGATTAAAGCAACGCGTGGCAGTCAATACGATCTGGTATTCGCCACCTCATCCCGATTATTAACCGCGGCCTTAGGCGCACTCGTCGCGTCGAGGTTGCGGGCTCCGCTCTATCTGGATATTCGCGACATCTTTGTCGACACTTTGCAGGATGTCCTGTCGCCGCTTGCTGCTCGCCTGATGATGCCTGTCTTTCGGCTCGTGGAGAAAATGACCATGAGGCGGGCGGTTCATATTAATTTGGTCTCGGCCGGCTTCTTGGGGTATTTCAGCGATCGTTATCCAGGTGTATGTTTCAGTGTGATTCCGAATGGCATCGACGATGTGTTCATGGGGGTTGATTATGCCAAAGAGGCGGTTGGCTCCAAGACGATAGTGCTCTATGCGGGTAATATCGGGGAGGGGCAAGGGCTCGTGCGCATCATCCCAGGCCTTGCCAAGGCGTTCCGTGACACCCATGAGTTCTGGGTCGTCGGGGATGGCGGCCAACGATCCCAACTGGAAAGCGCTGTCAGTGATCTGAGCAATGTGAAAATCATGTCGCCGGTGAGTCGCAAAGACTTGGTAGAGCTTTACCGTAACAGCGACATATTATTTTTGCACCTCAACGACTACTCGGCTTTCCGTAAGGTTTTGCCTTCCAAGCTATTCGAATACGCGGCGACAGGAAAGCCTATCATTGCTGGGGTGGCTGGCTATGCCGCTTTGTTTCTCCAGCACTTGGATGGGGCTGTGACATTTAAACCTTGTAATCTGGGGGATGCAGTGGCCGCATTTCGGATTGTTAAGCTTGGGACGGTGTCGCGGGAATCCTTTGTTGAGCGTAATCGCCGCACGCAGCTGGCAAAGGACCTGGCTGATAGTGTCCTAGCTGTTGCAAAAAGTAGGAAGATCCGCGCATGACAGTCTTAGTGACTGGCGGCTCTGGCTTCGTGGGCCAAGCATCTTCTGGTGCGTTGATGACCCGGAAGGGGATCATTGTGCGTACATCCGTTCGACGTCCCGAAAGTAGTTCAGAACGGGCTGATACAGACCCTGTTGTTGCGGATCTTGCGCCGGAAACAGATTGGTCGGGAGCTTTGGCTAATGTGCGGTTTATTGTCCACACTGCAGCTCGCGTCCACGTCATGAACGACCAAAGCACAGATCTATTAGCTGAATTTCGTCGCGTGAATGTCGATGGCTCGGCCAACTTGGCGCGCCAAGCAGCTGCTGCAGGGGTAAAGCGCTTTGTTTACCTTAGCTCCGTCAAAGTGAATGGCGAGTTCACAGAACCTGGACAATTCTTCACAGCTGATGATGTACCCGCTCCAAAAGACCCCTACGCCATATCAAAGCATGAAGCTGAACAACAACTTAAGCAGATAGCTATAGAGACTGGCATGGAGGTAGT